>CAZQXF010000013.1:16053-19747 GCA_964596975.1 uncultured Thiotrichales bacterium
GAGTGGCATGAGATGAGGATAGTGCAGGGCGGGCTGTAGTAGTGAACTGGTGAGAAATCCGAGCTGGCCCACTGAGCCGATCAAGAAATCTCACCATCCGGTTGTATGCCTTCTCCTCATTGTGAAATTTCAACAGCCCGTGCCCTTCGTCGTCGTAGACGTAATATTCGACTTCGCGGTCTATTGCCTTCAATTTGTTAACCAGCCGGTCGGTGAGCTGTTTGGTAACGCGGAAATCGTTCTTGCCCTGATGAATCTGTAGCGGGATGCGTATATTTTCCGCGTGATAATAGGGCGAGCGGAGCCAGTTCTGGTAATGGTCTTTTCTCGGGTCGAAACCCATTTGCAAAATGAGGTAGCGTTCGGCGTAGTCGGCGAGGCTGTCGAGAAAGCTGGCCAATTCATTGATGCCGGAAAATTCGACGGCGGCGGTAAATTGGTCGGGAAACTGGGTAATGGCCGAGAGTACGCTGTAGCCACCGAAGCTTTCCCCGAAAATGAAAACATGGTCGGCATCGACGAACGGCAACTGTTTGAGATATTCCGTTACGGCAATGATGTCGCGGATGTGGGCGCCGCCCCAGTCGCCGTCGTCGAGCGATGCATACCATTTCCCGAAGCCGGTACTGCCACGTACGTTCGGTGTGGCGACGATATAACCCTGGTTCGCAAGGAACTGAAAATAGCTGCTGAATTCCGGGTCGATGTAGGTTTCCGGGCCGCCGTGAATCCATAGCAGCAGTGGTCGGGGCGATTTGGCTGACGTGCCGTTGGGGATAAACAGATGGGTAGGTACCGGCAGGCCATCGAAACTGGGTATGACCAGCGAGCGTGCCTCAGCGAATTGATCAGCGGCGATGCCGGAAGTATTCGAGTCGTAGAGCAGGGTTAGCCCCGCTGGTGTCGACAGGTAATAGCGTTCGGGGGTGCTGGCATCGCCCATGATGAACAGCGCCAGTGATGGATCGGTTTCGCTGAAGACGACATCGATGATCTCCCCCGGCGGCAGATACCATTGTTCGGGCTGGCGTCTGTTATGGAGGAAAATGGCGGTGTGGGTGGTCAGCCAGGCACGGTAGTAGAACACGGCAATCCGCCCGGCATCCCAGAGCGTGAACGCCTGGAGTGGGTGGGGGATGGGGCTGGGTTCGGGGGCCAGGTAGCCGGTTTTCAGGCGGTAGCGCCACAGATAGAAGTCATCGGTGCGCCAGGCATTCAGAAAATAGAGACTGTCTTCCGAAAATGCCGCATTGATATTGTTGACATGCGGTTTGCGGAATACATACCAGTGAAGGTTGCGTTGCAGATCCACCAGGCCGACATGGCGCTCGTTGTTTTCGATGTACTGGTAGAACACGAGATAGCGCCCGTCCGGGCTGATCGGGCCGCATTCCAGCAAGCGCCCCTGCGAGGCCAGCACCAGTGACACCTCGCCGCTGTCGATATCGAGCCGCCACAGATCCGAGCGATTGCGCTGATCGCGCGACTGGCCGAAATAGAGCGTATTGCCATCGGGGGACTGGTCGCACAGCCAGCTCATGTCATCGGCAGGAGAATCAGTGATCTGCTGGGTTTCGCCGCTGGCGAGGTTGTAGCGATAGATGTTGTAACGTTCATCGCCACCCGTGTCCTGGACGATAAACAGGTCGCGCCCGTTTCTGCTGACCATCAGTTGCAGTACCGGTTCGCGGTAATGCGTGATCTGCCGCATTGTGAAGGTGTTTAGCTCGATGGCAAAAACGTTGTCGATATCGCCATCATTGCGGATGAAAAATAGTTGCCGGTTGTCGGGCGAAAACGTCAGCGCATTGAGCGGTTGCAGCTCAAAAAAACGGCGAAAAGGCCACTTGGGCGGTGGTGTCCGCGATGGAATATCGCCCAACTCGACCGTTGTCGGGCCGGAAAGCAGGGTATTGCCGGGCCAGGCGAATGCCTGCCACGGCAGCAGGATCAGAACCGTGGCGAGTAACGGTTTTATCATGCCGTTGGCGCCCCGGGCTCGCCCGCGGATTTATTGCACCTGAGACAGGTAGCGGTCGAGACGATCCTTGTTCACGGCGAACTGTGGTTTCAGTGCTTCCGCCGCTTTTTTCGCCGCTTCCAGGTTGACGGGTTTACCCGCCTGAATCACACCGGTCATCGCCATATAGGTGTGGGGTTCGCAGCGATAGATGTAGACGCCCTCCTTGTCGATCACCGCCGTCACATCCTTGTTGCGCTCGCCAGCCCAACCCTTGGCACCTTCAGGCACCAGCACCGAAACGCTGTTGTGGCCCATATCGGCCGGGACGAAATGTACTGTGTCGCCAACCGCCACCTTCAGATAGGCAGGTTCGAAGACCATGGCACCGTCCTTGCCAATGTTGCGCATCTCCACCTTATGCTCGGCGGCGATGGTCATGCTGCTGAACAGCAATGCGAGCAGAAAAAGACTGATGGATTTCATGTCGATGTTCTCCGTATGACTTGCGTCGATGGTAGCAACTGTGGACGGCAGGCGCACCGGGAGATAGTCCGATTTCCCCGCCCTCCTTCCCATGGTATTCCTGCTTCCCGGCGGGGATAGCGCACCGCGCGGTCATCCTCGCAGGAGGCGGGGATCCAGTTACAGGGATGTGAACCACCCAAGGTGGGCCACATCCCTGGCTCCAGATCCCGGCACCGCAGGCATGACGGCGAATGTCGTGCGTCGACTTACCCTTTCTTGCGCCGCATCCACGGCGGCAGGGGCGCACCCGGTGGCGGCGGTGGTGGCGGTGGTGGAGCCATCACCCAGGGTTTCGGCGGTGGCGGCACGGGTTGTTCGACCACGGCGGCGAGGCTTTCGATCTGTTGCCGCCAGATTTCCATCTTGTACTGCTGGCGCTGCTTGAACAGTTCGAACTGATGTTGCTGGTGCAGGTCGAAGCGCCGGCGTTCCTGCTCCTGATAGCGGGCGAACATCTCCTGATCGCGGCGCTGTTTCAAGCCGAAACCGTGACGTTCGCGTT
Organism: uncultured Thiotrichales bacterium; assembly: GCA_964596975.1. Taxonomy (GTDB): domain Bacteria; phylum Pseudomonadota; class Gammaproteobacteria; order UWMA-0217; family UWMA-0217; genus JALSHZ01. The sequence continues at coordinate 19,044 of CAZQXF010000013.1, forward strand.
CCTGGTGTGCCTTGAAGGTTTCCCAATCGCGTTCCCACCAGTCGTCATCGAAGTCTTCGATTTCTTCAGTGCCCTGCGTGGCTTGCACGTCGGTACCTTCAGTCTCTTCCTGTGTTGCTGGTGCTTCCTCTTCAGTGGCAACCGGGTTCGTTCCGGGCAGGGGGGCATTGAGGATTTCCTTGATATATTCCAGCAGCGAGCTTTCCTCGTCCTTGTCAGTGGTTTTCGGCTCGGGGTTTTCAACCGGGTTGGTGCCCGGCAGCGGGGCGTTGAGAATCTGCCCCAGCTTTTCAAAAAAGCTGCTCTCGGTTTCTGCTTTTTCTGCCATGACTTATCCCCGTGTTTTCAACTTGTTGGACAGCCAGATCAGCGCGAGTGCGCCGATCAGCGCGGAAACAATCGTCATCAGCAGGCCGCCTGTGGTGCCGGGCACCAAGGTGGCAACAACCATGCCACCGACGATGGCGCCGGCAATGCCGATTACGATGTCCCCGACCTTGCCAAAGGGTGGTTGGCCACCAAGAAAACCGCGTGCGACCAGGCCTGCGACCCCACCGATAACCAACCAGACAATGAGTGACCATGTAGGCATATCAGTTTCTCCTGAAAATAGAGTTGGTAACTACTCAGCGCCCCAGCCCGCTGCGCAGGCACACACCGAAAAGTAACGAAATGATACTGAGCCAGCCATTCAATAGCCACCC
>CAZQXF010000014.1:0-19442 GCA_964596975.1 uncultured Thiotrichales bacterium
AAACGTTAGTTTCATACACCAACTCCCCGCCGACAAACGTATGCGTCACCGTGCCGCGAAATGGCCAGCCGGCAAATGGCGAGTTTTTGCCCCGGCTGTGAAAGGTGGCGGGCTGGCATTCCCATTCGGTGTCGGGATCGATGATGCAGAGGTCGGCGGTGGCACCGGCGCCCAGGTGTCCCAGGTCGTCCAGTCCCAGAATGCGGGCCGGGTTGCAGGTGACCTGGGCGACGGCTTGCGGGCGTGACAGCACCCCTTCCTCAACCAGGCGGAGCGTGAGCGGCAATAAGGTCTCCAGCGCGGAAATTCCCGGTTCGGTCACGGCGAACGGCGCCAGCTTGGCATCGAGTTCGTGCGGCTGGTGGTCGGAACAGATGGCGTCGATGCCATTGCTGGTCAGCCCTTTTCGCAGTGCTTCCTTGTCGCGTTGAGTGCGTAGCGGGGGGCGGGTGTGACACAGTGGGTTGAAGTCGGACGCATCCATTTCGGTGAGGAAGAGCTGATGGGCGCAGACGTCGGCGCTGACCTTCAGGCCATCGATGCGGGCGCGCCGGATCATGTTCATGCCTTCGCCGGTGGATAGGCGGCAAAAATGCGCTCTTGCACCGGTCAGCTTCAGAATGGGCAGGATATACCCGATGGCCGCGGTTTCGGCGGCTTCCGGCATTGGCGGTAGCCCCAGGCGTGTTGCGACCGCGCCTTCGTGGACACAGCCGCCATTGGCGAGGTCGAGGTCTTCCGGGTGGATGAAGATGGTCAGGTCGTGACTGGCGGCATAGGCCAGTGCACTGCGGATGACATTGCCATTGGCAAAGGCGGCAAACACATTGCTGACCCCGATGCACCCGGCATCCTTCAGTGCCGCCATTTCGGTGAGCTGAGATCCTTTCAGCCCCTGCGTGAGGGCAGCGATCACCTTGATCCGGGCGAGGCCGACCTCCTCCTGGCGTTGTTCGATGAATTCGATTTCTGCCGGTGCGTCGATGACTGGTGAGGTGTCGGGCGGGCAGCAGAGCGTGGTGATGCCGGCGCTGACTGCGGCCAGGCTTTCCGAGTCGATATCTGCCTTGTATTCGAAACCGGGTTCGCCGAGCCGTGCCGAGAGGTCGATCAGGCCGGGAATGACCAGTTTTCCGGCCGCGTCGAGCTGTTGATCGGCAACGAAGCCATCAGGGGCGGTGGCGCCGACATGGACAATGCGATCCTCACTGATGAACAGCGACGTGACGGCATCGACCCCGTTTGCCGGATCGACGACGTGTCCGTTGACGATGCTGATGTTCATCCCTTGCCTCCTCCTGTGGCGCCCAGACACATGGACATCACCGCCATGCGGATGGCGAGACCATTGCTGACTTGCTCCAGAATCACCGAGCGGGGGCCGTCGGCAACGGAAGATGCGATTTCCACGCCGCGGTTGGCGGGGCCGGGATGCATCACGATGGCATCGGGTTTGGCATAGGCGAGGGCTGCTTCATCCAGTCCGTAGAGGCGGAAGAATTCATGCTCGCTGGGTAGCAGTGCGCCGGTCATGCGTTCGCGTTGCAGGCGCAGCATAATGACGACATCGACATCTTTCAGCCCTTTGGCCATGGAGTGATATACCTGAACGCCCAGTTGTTCCACGTTTTCCGGCAGCAGCGTTTTGGGGGCAATGACACGGACTTCGCCGGTATTGAGCGTGTTCAGCGCATGGATCTGCGAGCGGGCAACCCGCGAATGGAGGATATCGCCGACGATGGCGACCCGCAGCGCGGTCAGATCCGGTTTGTGCCGACGTATCGTGAACACGTCGAGCATGGCTTGAGTTGGATGGGCATGGCGCCCGTCACCGGCATTGATAACGCTGACATGCGGGGCGACATGCCGGGCGATCAGCTGCGCCGCGCCGCTGTCGGCATGGCGCACCACGAACATGTCGCTGTACATGGCTTCCAGATTACGCAGGGTATCGAGCAGGCTCTCGCCCTTGCTGGTGGCCGAGGTACTGATGTTCATGTTCATCACATCGGCGGACAGGCGTTTGGCGGCGAGTTCGAAGGTGGTGCGGGTGCGCGTACTCGGCTCGAAAAAGAGGTTGAAAATGGTCTTGCCGCGCAGTAGCGGGACTTTCTTGACGGGCTGTGTGGCGACGACCGAGAAAGATTCGGCGACATCGAGTATTTCGGTCAGCAGGGTCGCCGACAAGCCTTCGATGGTGAGGAAATGGCGCAGTTTTCCGTTGTCGTCGAGCTGCATCGATGCGGGCAGCGGTCCTGGCTGCAATGTGTTGCTCATGATGCTTGAATTTCCAGTGTCAGAGGCTCCGGTCCGCCGAGCTTGATGTGCTGTTCCGGGGCCAGAACAAGACGGTGGCCGCAGATATCGGCCTGAATCGGCAGCTCACGGCCATTGCGTTCCACCAGCACGACCAGATGGATACTGGCAGGGCGGCCATAATCGAACAGTTCGTTCATGGCGGCGCGGATAGTGCGTCCGGTATGCAGCACGTCATCGACCAGCAGAATATGCCGACCTTCGACATCGAAAGGAAGGTTGGAGGGCTGCACGACCGGATGTAGCCCTTTGCGGCTGAAGTCGTCGCGGTAGAAATTGATGTCCAGCGTACCCAATGGGGCTTTGATATCCAGCAGCTTGTGCAGTCGTGCGGCGATCCATGCGCCACCGGTGTGTATGCCGACGATGGCGGCGTCGCCCAGCTTGCGTTCGCTGCAGTAGCGTTTCAGGTTGGTGGCCACTTGCTGCACCAGCCATTCCGCATCCAGAACATTATGTTGTGCCATGGTTCTCCAGCCAGGTTTCGACGATGACGGCAGCGGCCAAGCGGTCGATTTCGTTCTTGCTCACACGCTGTTTGCGCCCCTGTTGTCGTTGCCGCTTGAGGCGAGCTTCGGCTTCGTGGGAGGTGAAAGCCTCGTTGACGAATTCGACCGGCCTATCATAGCGTTTTTGCAGCTGTGCAGCGAAATGGCGGATGGGTTTTTCCAGCGTACTGGGTTTGCCGTCGTCGGTCTGGGGCAGCCCGAGCAGCAATAGTGTGGGTGCCCAGCTGGTGATCAGTTCATCGATGGCGGACCAGGGCAGGTCGGGGTAGTTGCAGGAGAGGGTTTCGAGCGGGCTGGCGGTGGCTGTGAGGGTATTGCCAAGGGCGGTGCCGATTCTTTTCTTGCCGAAATCGAAGGCGAGCACCCGGATCGCTTCAGGCATGTCCGGCGTCTGGGTTCAGCAGGCTCAGGTCGATGCCAAGCTGGCTGGCTGCTTTTTTCCAGCGTTGTTCGACAGGGGTGTGAAAAACGATATCGGCGCTGGCGCCGGTCGTCAGCCAGGCGTTATCGGCCATTTCCTCCTCCAGCTGTCCGGGCGCCCAGCCGGCATAGCCCAGCAGGTACATGATGTCTTTCGGGCCTTCGCCCTGAAGGGTGCTTTCAATAATGTCGCGTGATGAGGTGATGGCGAAGTCATCGCTGACTTTCATGGTTGTCGCCCACGTCTTTTCCGGTGAATGGAGAATAAAGCCGCGATCGATATCGACCGGGCCGCCCTGATAGAGCGGGGCGTCGGTGATGCCGGGCATGGGTGAAAATGCCAGCCCCTGTTGTTCCAGCAAGTCGCTGAGCGGAATGCCGGCAGGCCGGTTGATGACGAAGCCGAGTGCGCCATTGTCGTTGTGTTCGCAGATCAGGGTCAGGGTTTCCGAAAAATTCGGATCTGCCAGATTGGGCATTGCGATCAGGAACTGGTTCGTGAGTTGCAGGGTCAACCTCCCTCGCTGGGTTTCTCGTTGCCATCGATATTGGTGTTGAACGACCAGGTGCGGGTAATCATCAGCTGATCGTAGCGTTTGCGCATCTCCTCCGGAAAAGATGGGAACGGAGAGGAGATCTTCACGATCTGGATGGCTGCTTCATCGAGAACATGGCTGCCTGACGACACTGCAACCTGCACCTTGAGTACCTTGCCATTGTTGTTCAGCAGGACGTTCAGGATCAGTTTACCACTGATGTGGTCGCGTTTGGCCTGCGCCGGATAGTTGAGATTGCCGATGCCTTCGACACGATGCACCCAATCGTTGATATAGGCTGCTTCGACGGCACTCTTGGCGCTGGTGGCGTCGATGAAGTGAATCTTCGGCCGTTTGGCATAGCTGCGCTGGCGGGCTTCGAGTTCTGCCGTGAGCCGGGCAATCTCCATTTCGCGATTGAGCCGCTCGCGGCGTGACGGCTGGTCGGCTTCGCGCTGCACCTGGGTTTTGTCGCTGCTCGCGACATGGGTGATGGTCTTGCGCGTGGTCAGCAGTTGCTGTGCTTGCACCAGCTCGACGCGGGTGACCTGGCGTTCCATGGGGGTTGCCGCTACGCCACTGCTGGGTAGCGGAAAGGTGCTGGTGACCGGGCTGGATGGCCGGCCGTCCTCGTCCTGGCTACCGCTGGCCTGCTGGTTGAACTGGGCGATCTTTTCCGCATCGTCGGGCGCTTCCTCGCTCTGCGTGTGTACCAGGATGACGTCAATCGGCTTGCTGAATGGCCGGCTGAAGTCGATCTCCTTGTGGAAGGTGATGCCGAGGATGACGATGCTGTGCAGGATCGCTGCGATGAACAGCGTCAGACCGAGACGATCGTTGTCGGAAACGCCGGAAGCTGGGGGAAGGGGGGTTGGGGCTGGCATGATGCAACAAACGTCCTGGTTCATTTGAACAGCATTTTACTACGATTCGATTTCAAAGGTTTGAATCGGTCGATGGTTTTCGTGATGAACCGCTGTTTGTCAGCAAGGTGTAGCTGTCGATACCCGGTTCGAGCGTGATGCGGTCGAGCATGGCAGGCGTCAGCAGTAGACGGTTGTTCCAGTCCAGCAGCAGGAAAGTATCGACGTCCATTGCTGTGGCCACCGCCATGCGTTCTTCGGCAGACGCGATCATCAGCGCGGTAGCTGCCGCATCGGCAGTGGCGGGATCGTCGTGGATGACCGTGACGGCATGCGCCTGGCGGGCGGGGTAGCCGCTGCGAGGATCGATAATGTGGTGCCGGCGTCCTGCGGCGCTGTCGTAATAGCGTTCGTAGTCGCCGGAGGTGAAGATGGCCTCGCCGTCGCGTGGTTCGACGGTGGCGAGGCTGCCGTGACCGTCGGCTTTTCTGACGCCGATTTTCCAGTGCCGTAAAGGGTGTTGGCCATAGGCCACGAGATCGCCCCCAGCGTTGAGGATGAAGTCGTCGATGCCGAGTGCCTTCAGCTTTTTTGCTTCCAGCGCGAGGCCATAGCCTTTGGCGATGCCGCCGAAGTCGAGCTTCACCAGCCGATTGCGTGATTGCAGCTTCCCGTTCTTGAGCTCAAGGTCGTCCATGCGCGGGTTGGCGGCCAGTAGGTCGGCGATGGCTTTTGCCGAGGGCTCGCTGTCGCGGCCGAACTCGTCCTGATGGAAACCCCACAGCGCGATGAGGTTTCCGGCGGCGGGATTGAACAGGTAGCCACTGGCGCGGGAAAGCTGCGTGGCCTTGGCGATCAGTGGCAATAGCGAAGGGTGCGGGCGGATCATCTCGCCTTTGCTGATAGCGGTGTTGAGCGCCATCAGCGGGCCGGGTTTCCATACCTGCCAGTGCTGCTGCATCTCGGCAAAGTCCCGTTCGAGCATGTCGAAGGCACGCATGGCCAGTCGTCGATCGCTGACCAGTGTGACGTCGATGATGGTGCCAAACTGGAGAATGCGGTGGTGGTAGATTGCCTGGCGTTCGCAGCTGGCGAGCAGCAGGAGCATCAGCAGGGTGATGCTCAGTTGGCAGTGTTGTTTCCTGTTCAAGGCACTAGGAAAGCTTGGCTTTGATGCAATCCATCAGATCCCCGGCGATATCCAGATCGTAGAGACTGTCGAGTTCGCGGATGCAGGTCGGGCTGGTGACATTGATTTCGGTGAGGTAGTCACCGATCACGTCGAGGCCGACGAAAATCAGCCCGCGGCGTTTCAGTTCGGGGGAGACTTCATTGCAGATCCAGCGGTCACGCTCGGTCAGCGCAACACCTTCCCAGCTGCCGCCGGCTGCCAGGTTGGCGCGTGCCTCGCCTTTGGCGGGAATGCGCGCCAGGGCGTAGGGGACGGGTTCGCCGTCGATCAATAGAATTCGCTTGTCGCCCTGGGTGAACTCTGGCAGAAAGCGCTGTGCCACTGCCGTTTTACGGCCATGATCGAGCACGGTCTCCAGAATGACGTTGGTGTTGAGATCACCGTCGCTGATGCGGAAGATCGACGCGCCACCCATGCCATCGAGTGGTTTCACGACGATATCACCCTGCTGTGCCAGGAAGTGCTTGATGCGCTGCGGATCGCGGCTGACAATCTGCGGCGGCGCGCATTGGGGGAAGCGGGTGGTGAAGAACTTCTCGTTGACATCGCGCAGGCTCTGCGGGCGATTCACCACCAGTACACCTTGCGCTTCAATGGCCTCCAGCATGTAAGTGGTATAGATGTATTCCATGTCGAAGGGCGGATCCTTGCGCATCAGCACGGCATCCAGCGTGCTCATGTCGATCTCTTCTGTGGTGCCGAGATCAAACCAGTGTTCGCGGTGATCCTCCACCGTGATCTGTTCGGCACGCGCAACGACGCGGCCGTCTGCCCAAGCGATGTTTTGCTGCAGAATGTGAAACAGCTGCCAGCCACGGCGCTGCGCGGCGAGCATCATGGCCAGGGTGCTGTCCTTCCAGGGCTTGATGCTGGCGATGTGATCCATCACGATGCCAAGACGCTTGCTCATCTGCATCTACCATGAATGACGAGGGCGTATTGTTCCCAGGCAGTGAAAAGTGTGCGGATGATCATGAATTGCCTCAAAAAAAGATAACTGGATTCGATATTTGTCTACCGGTCGTTGATCGCAAATTCTGCCATGCGGTAGATTGGCTATCCTAACTGTATCCGCGTGGAGCACAAGAGGGATCTGGTGCGGCGGTAATACAGGCCATCATTTTCGTTTCGGGTTGGCGCGGTGTTGCTGCAGGCCGGACGTGTCATGGCGGTTCCCATTAGTAGTGAGGTTTCAGTAAATGTCTGTTGCCGAGGAAGTGGAGTCATCCACAACCGGTCTCAAGGTCATGGTGATCGATGACAGCAAGACGATTCGGCGTACTGCTGAATCGATTCTGTCGCGTCAGGGCTATCACGTCATTACGGCGGTCGATGGCTATGAGGCTTTGGCCAAAATCGCTGAACACGAGCCCGATATCATCTTCGTCGATATCCTGATGCCGCGTCTCGATGGCTATCAAACCTGCACGCTGATCAAGCACAATGCCCGTTTCCGCAATACCCCGGTGATCATGTTGTCCAGCAAGGATGGGATTTTCGACCGCGCCAAGGGGCGGGTAGTGGGTGCCGAGTACTACATCACCAAGCCGTTCAATCAGGATGACCTGCTTGGCGCCATTCGCCGCTTCGTGCCGATGCATGAAGCCGTCAGTGCGGAAGCGGGGTAGACGCAATGGTAACGGCGATGCGCCACCAACGGTTCGACAGGGGAGGAAGAGTTGAATGTCACATATTCTGGTCGTAGATGATTCCGCGACAGATCAGTACGCGCTGCGCAGCATTCTGGAAAAGAACGGCTACCAGGTCAGCGTGGCCAACGATGGCCGCCAGGGCGTCGAGATGGCTCGACAGTTGCATCCTGATCTTATTCTGATGGATGTGGTCATGCCTGACCTCAATGGTTTTCAGGCAACCCGGGAGCTGACCCGCGGCGAAGAGACGAGTGGCATCCCGGTCATTATGGTGACCTCGAAGGATGCCACTACCGATACGGTGTGGGCCAAGCGGCAGGGCGCGCAAGACTACGTCGTCAAACCGGCCAGGGAAAAAGACCTGTTACAGCGCATAACACGATTGTTGAGGGCATTGTAGACATGGCGGCGACCGGCACGGATAACAGAGCCTGGCAGCTCTTGCAGCAGGCGGAGCAGAAGTATCTGGCAATGCATCATCAAAGCGGCGATGCCGCCGGGCATCAGGAGTGGAATGGCGTGCTGTTTCGCGTTGGTGATGATGCAGTGTTGGCACCGATGGCCATGCTGCAAGAGATCGTTCCGGCGCCTACCTGGATTCATGTGCCCGGCGTTCATCCCTGGCTACGGGGATTGGCGAATATTCATGGCACCTTGGTGCCGGTTGTTGATCTGGAGGGCTACCTGTTCGGGCAGAACCTCGCTGGCAGCAGGGCGCAACAGCGTCTGCTGGTCATCAATGATGGCGTCAACAGGATCGGAATTCTGGTGCCGGAAGTCATGGGCATGAAGCATTTCTGGACCAGCGATGAGGTCAACGAACGACCGCGGCTCGATGCACGGTTGTTGCCATTCATCAGCGCCGCACTGCGCCGCTATGGTGAGCACTACCCCGTTCTCGACATGCGGAAACTTTTCAATGATTCGGGCTTCCAGCAAGTCGCCGTCTGAAGTCCACTGGTAACAAGATTATGATTTTCAAGAAAGGTAACAACAAGCTGTCCACTGGCCTCGACCAGGCCCTGTTGCTCTGGGGAGGGTTGTTTCTGCTGTTGACGTTGCTGGCGGGTGCTTCTTTCTGGAAGAGTACTCAGCTGCAACAGGCCGGGCGGCACTATTCGGAGCTGGCGGGTGATTTGCGGTTGCTGTCGCAGCAAATGACGACACAGGCGCTTTCCGCATCGCGAGGCTCAGAACAGTCCTTTTTGCTGTTGGGGCGTTACAAGCAACAGTTCGATCGCACGCTGCAAGTGTTGCGTGACGGTGACCCGGAAGCGGGGGCACCGCCGTTGACCGCCGAAATGCTGCCAGAACTGGAGCAGATCAATCGCCAGTGGCAGTCGTTCTCTCGTGATATCGACAAGATTCTCGCCAGCCGTGAACTCATTTCTGAGGCCAGGCAGATTGTCGCCGATGTCAGTGCGCGTCTCCCCGCGCTGTTGGCTGATGCCGAGAAGGTGGCAGAGCTGATGCGCGATGCCGGCATTCGCGGACGTCAGCTCTATCTTGCCTCGCGCCAGTTGATGCTGGCGGAAAGAATTCGAATCAGTCTGATCGAAATGTTGAGTGGTTCGAGTAACACGCTGGATGCGGCAGACCAGTTGAACCGCGACGTCAATCAGTTCAGTGCGGTGCTCGACGGGATGCTCAATGGCAATGCCGATCTTGGCGTAACAAAGGTTGCCAACAAGAAGGTGCGCGCGCTGCTGGAAGAGATGGTGGTCGATTTCAGTGAAATCGCGGACACTTCGGGGCAGCTGCTCAACAGCGCGCCCGATCTCTATGAGATTTCCGAATCGGTTGCGGCAATCGAGGGCAATGGGCGCAATCTTTTCGAGAGCACATCACGTTTCGAAGCCGCGATCAATGACGCCAACAAGGGGCATCAGCTGTGGGCCACGCTTGGCTTCGTATTGGGATTCCTGGCGCTGCTCAGCTTTTTGATGCTGATTGCCGGGATTATTCGCAACACGCGCAAGCAGTTGCAACAAACCCAGGAGACGAATGAGCGCAATCAGCAGGCGATCCTGACATTGCTGGATGAAATGGCTACGCTGGCCGATGGTGACCTGACGGTGAATGCAACGGTCACCGAAGATATTACCGGTGCCATTGCCGATTCGGTCAACTATGCGATCGAAGCATTGCGCAATCTGGTGGTTGCGATCAATCAGGCAGCCACCAAGGTGTCGAATACCTCCAATCGCACCAAGGACAGTGCATTGCAGCTGGCGAAGTCGAGTGAGAAGCAGACCGAGAAGATCGAGTCGGTTTCCGATGCGGTCGATGGTTTGACCCGGTCGATTGAGAAAGTGTCCGAAAATGCGGGGCTTTCCGCGGAAGTGGCGGATCAGTCTCTGGGAATCGCGCAGCGGGGCGTCGAAACGGTACGACGGACGATTGAGGGTATGGACAGCATCCGCGAAAACATTCAGGACACCTCCAAGCGCATCAAGCGACTGGGAGAAAGCTCCCAGGAGATCGGTGACATCGTCGGTCTGATCACCGATATCGCCGACCAGACCAATATTCTTGCACTCAATGCTGCGATTCAGGCTTCATCAGCGGGTGAAGGCGGTCGTGGCTTTGCCGTCGTTGCCGATGAGGTGCAGCGGCTGGCGGAACGGGCCGCCAATGCGAGCAAGCAGATCGAAGCGCTGGTGCGAACCATTCAGGCAGACACCAACGAGGCGATCCAGTCGATGGAAAAGAGTACCTCGCAGGTGGTTGCGGGCGCCCAGCAGTCCGAGGAAGCGGGTAACGCGCTGGAGGAGATCGAGAGTGTTTCATCCCGGCTGGCCGAGCATATCCGCAGTATTTCCGAAGAGTCACGCGAACAGTCGGAGGTGGCCAGCATCGTGGGCGAATCAATGACTGCCATTCGTGAGATTGCCCGCAATACGCTGGCCTCATCCAAGGAAACGGCCATTGCCGTTGGTGAACTGGCCGAGCAGGCAGATGAGCTGCGGCGTTCCGCAGAGGGATTCAAGCTGCCCGAGTCTGATTTGATCATGGAAGAAGCCGATGCGTTCGACTCGTTGAGCCAGACAGAGGAGAATCCGACATTGACTACCGAAATGAGTGCCCGGGGATCATTGGCTGAAGCGTAACCGGAAACGCAGGAACAGAGGTAACTATTCAGTTACGACCATGTAGCTGAGTTAGCAACAGGGAAAGGCCATCAAGGGAATGGGATTATTGTGCAGATCAGGGCGTCCAACATGAGCAACGAGAACAGTTTCAACCTGAACTCACTGAAGTGGGTCAAGCAGGAGATTGACGCGTCCCTGATCGCTGCCCGGGAAGGCCTTCAGCGCTACGCGGCTGACAGCACCCAGATGCAACAGCTGGAGGCATCGCTGGGGCAGTTGACCGATGCGCTGGGTACGCTGGAAATCGCCGAGATCACGGGCGGTGCCCTGTTGGCGCGTGAGATTCGCGATGTCCTGCTGGCGTTGAAGTCACCGCAGCGCGAGCACCATTTCAAGGACGTCGATACCGTCAGCCGCCCCGTCGTCCGGGCGATGATCCAGCTTTCTGACTACCTCGACTATATCGAAGCGGGCAACCCTGATGTGCCGGTCGTACTGATCAATGCCATCAATGACCTGCGCCTGATTCGTCATGCGGAGCTGATGTCGGATGAGATTGTCGACATCCCCGGATTGCGCAGTGATGAGGCCGTGCTGTCACGGCAACCACACGCCCAGGAGAGTATTCGTGACCTCGCCGGCGTGGCGCGCCATGTTTTTGAGCTCGGCTTGCTCGGTTGGTATCGCAACAAGCATGTTGAAGCCAGCCTCAACAAGATGTCGATCGTGTGCCGTCGGTTGAAGAACGCCTCTGCCCACACCGCCAGTCGGCGCCTGTGGTGGGTGAGTGAGGCCATTGTTGCCGGGCTACGTGCCAAGGTGTTGCCTCATTCCTATTCGTTGAAGTTTCTGGTAGGGCGGATCGATCGCCAGATCAAACAGCTACAAAAAGTAGGAGACAAACAGTTTGCCGCGCAAGTGCCGCTGCCACTGATCCGGACCATGCTCTACTACATTGCGAGCGCGCATCCGGGAGACCCGGTGCTCGACGAGGTGCGTGAAGCCTACTTTACTGGCGACGATGAGCAGGCAATGTCCGTTGCCCGTATTGGCGTTGGTGGCCAGAATGCCGAGCTGTATCAGTCTTTGGCCGGTGCACTGCAGGAGCAGGTTGCAACCATCAAGGATGCACTTGAACTTCATGCGCTGGCGGACGAAGGGGCGGATCAGCACCTTTACGAGGTGCAAGCGGCGTTGCAGGCACTGGCGCAGACATTGCAGATGCTGGGCATGCGGCACCAGGAAGCTTTTGTGCTCGACCACAAGCAGCAGCTCGATGCATCACTGCGTGATGGAACACCGCTGGTGGATGCCGATGTCGATCGCCTGGCGGACATGCTGATTGGCGTGGAGTCGGCGGTACAGGCGTTCAGTATGCTCGGTCCGAACCTGATTGCAGCTGCCAACGAAGACGATGATCGTGGCCAGGTGGGCGAGGTTCACGAGCTGGTCGCAGACGAGGAGTTTCGTCAGATTCGCGCGACGGTCATCCGTGAGTCGCAGGAAAATCTGGAAAAATGCAAAGCAGCATTCCAGCAATATGCTGCCAATCCAAATCTGCTCACTGCGCTGGATGCGGTGCCGAAAACCCTTGGGCAGATTGCTGGCGCAATGCTGCTGGTTTCGGAAGATCGGGTCTCTGGTCTGCTCGATGCTGTCAGTGAGTTCGTCAAGCAGCGGCGCGATGCCGGAAAAGTCATCAATCATGGCGAGATCGAGCATGTGGCAGAAGCCATTTCGGCGGTTGATGTGTACCTTGAAATTCTTGACACCAGCGGTATTCAGCAGCGGCAGTATCTCGACCGCGGTATGGCCACGGTGGCGTTGCTCGATGTAGAGGCCGATGTGGAGGCCGCTGATCCCACCCGCATGCTCGAGGAAGATGCGCTGCTCGATGAGCCTTCACGTTTGTTCAACCCCGAAACATTGATTGTCGACTTCAAGGCGCTCGACGAAGGTGGCAGCGAAACGGTCTCCCCGGCCGAGTTCACGAGCGAGCCAAGTGATGCGGCGCAGCAACCGACCGCAGTCGATGACGAACAGGAAGCCTCGCTTGCCGATGTGGCGCAAGAGGTGGGTGACGAGTCGATGCTGTTCGATGCCGCGACCTTGACGATTGCCGGCTTCAGCGGTGAGGAACAGCTGGATATTCTCGATATCGCCTCACTGGATGACGATGATGACGCATATGTTGCACGCCACGAGGAAGATGAGGCGTCGTATGCGGAAGACCCGCTCAATGCATCGCAGCTGATTTCGGCCGAGGCGCTCGACGATGCGCAACCGGGCCAGGATGAGTTGCTCGAAATCGAGCTGGATGAGACCAGTGCGTCACTGCTCGCGGATGCTTCCATGGTCGATGCATCGCCTGCTGCCGTGGATGACCAAACCCAGCCAGCGCTTGCGCCTGTTGTTGAGACTGCCGAGCAGACCGACAGTACGCCAGCCTCTGAAGAGGAGGCTGTCGATGCTGAATCAGAGCATACGCAGGTCGTTGAAGTGCCTACGCTGGATTCGGCATATGCGGATCAGGAAAGTGAATCCGATGTGGGAGATGAAATCGGATTGGCTGAGGCTGCCGATCAGACACAGCCCATCGCCGACCTTGATCTGTCAGCGCTCGTGGAAGGTTTCGATGAGTCTGAGGAGAAACCTGCTCCAGCCGTCGAAGCGGTCGAGCCGCCGACACTGACAGTTTCCGGTATCGAAGTGGAAGAGCTCACGTCACTCGATGATGAAGAAGACGTCGATATCGATGCTTTCCCACCAATCCGCAGCGATGCCGAAGAAGAGCTCGATACCCTCGCAGCAATGGAAATCGACGATGGTCTCGCTGCCGTGACCGAGGGGGCGAATCTCGAAGACCTTGTTGGCGACCAGGATCAGAGTGAATTCGACATGCCGCGCAGTGTCGAAACCAATATCGGTACCGCCAGCGCTTTCTTGTTTCCTGATGACTCGGCGGCTGGACAATCGCAGGCTTCGCTGGACGATGAGCTTGACGGCGATATGCTGACGGGAGCCGCGGTTCTGCCGGAAGAAGTCGCCCCCTTGCAGGATGTCGTCGAAGATGCTGCTGACCTGCCGGGTGAGACTGGGGTGAGGAAACTGTCGCTCGATGAGGTCGTTGATGATCTGGATGTCGATGTTGGCGAGGCAGTGGACAATGATGTATTGACGTTGGTCGATATTCTGCCAGATGACGAGGTCGTCGATTTCGGTGACGCGGATGTTGGTCTTGATGCCGTTGTCGCTCGTACCGAAGAGAATGAAGAAGCGACAACGGCGGATAACGACGTTATTCCCGCGGCAGCGGCTGCATCGCTGTTTGATGGATTGGCTGTGCTCAAGCCTGGCGCCGATGAAGAAATCATCGAGATATTCCTTGAGGAATTTACCGAGGAAACGGCGGTGCTGGAGAGTCACTTTCCCCTATGGGAAGAGGACCCAGGGCGTCAGGATACGCTGACCACGCTACGACGTTCATTCCATACGCTCAAGGGCAGTGCCCGGCTGGTGGGTGCCGAGGTGGCTGGGGAATTCGCCTGGTTTCATGAAAAACTGCTCAACGAGGTGATGGAGAATAAACGGGAAGCAACGCCCGACGTCATCTCCTGCGTTGGCGCTGGTATTGCGTTGCTGCCGCGGTTGCTGCAGCAATTGCAGGATCGCATGGCACCTGATGCGGATATCGTGGCCCATGCAGCCAGAATCGACAGCCTGCTGAGAGGGGTTGCTGCGCAAGCAATTCCTGAAGAAGTCGTGGCCGGGGACGATATTGCTGAACCCGATACCCTGATATCCGCGCTTGAAGATCCGGCCTTGATGGAGATTTTCATCGAGGAGACAACTGGCAACCTGGCGACGCTCGACGCATTGCTGCAACAACTCGATGAGGGTGTTGAGCCGGCGACAGTCCAACAAGAGCTGTTTCGTACCATTCACACCCTCAATGGCAGCGCCAGAACGGCCAAGGTGCCGGCGGTGCACCAGCCTAGTGCCGCCTTTGAGCGTTACCTGAATCTGAAGTTCCAGTTGTCGCCAGAACTCCCGGCGGCAGACATCGATCGCCTGCGCGATCTGCATGGGCATGTGGCAGCGGCATTGCAGGCCATGCGTGCTGGTGAGGCGATGCCGGAGGCGGCGGATCTGGTGGCCACGTTGAATGCGCTGGCCGATGCGCTGGAGCCTGAAGTGCGGCAGCCCGCGGCGGGCTTTACCCAATTGCTCGATGAAGCAAGCGTGGGTGCGCAGGTAGAGGCGCCGCCGGTCGTTGAGGATGCCGAGGAATCCCATGCAGTCTCAAGAGAGCTGATCGAAGTCTTTCTCGACGAAAGTGAAGAGATTCTCGAACACTGTGACAGCACCATGCAGCGCTGGCAGCGACAGCCACAGGATATGGAGCTGGTGCGCGAACTCTATCGTGATCTCCATACCCTCAAGGGCAGCGCCAGAATGGCGGGCCTGGAGCAGATCGGTGATCTGACCCACGCGGTTGAAACGCTGCTGACCGCTGTCGAGAGTGGTGAGGTATCTGCCGACAAGTCCCTGTTTACTGTGGTATTCGCTGCCCTCGATCGTTTTGGTGAAATGAATGAGGCGGTACGTGCCGGTCGCGATGTCACCCCCGCCGATGCCTTGATCGAGCTGATGACGCGAATTCAGCAAGGGCAGCAACTGTCGGATCAGGATCTTGTCATTCTGAAGTCGGGTGCGGGGCTTGAAGCAACGGCGTCGGCTGCGGCGGAGCCCGATGAGGTCGTAGCGCCGCCGCTGACGGATGCTTTCGAGAGCCATCTGGCCGATCTCATGCCGCATGACGAAGGCGTGAGTGCCGAAGGTGAAATGCTGGTGTCGCGCTTGCAGGATTCAGTCAAAGTCAGTCCGGATCTGCTCGACCAGTTTGTCGACAGCGTGGGGGAAATCAATATTCTCAACTCGCGGGTCGAGCAGCAGAACAGCGCTTTTGGTTTTAATCTGCAAGAACTGGAACGGACGATCAGCCGCCTGACCGATCAGCTGCGACAGTTGGAAATGGAAGCGGAAGCGCAGATTCTGCACCGTTTCGATGGCCACCACCTGAACCCGGACGAAACCGGTATCGACGAATACTTCGATCCGCTGGAGCTGGATCGCTACTCCACGATCCAGCAGCTTTCCCGCTCACTGGCGGAGAGTATCGATGATCTGGTGAGCCTCCATCAGTTGTTGTCGGAAGGACGCCGGGACATGGAAAACCTGTTGCAACAGGAATCCCGGGTTGGCAACAGTTTGCAGGAGGCGCTGATGCGCACCCGCATGTCGCCGTTCAAGATGATGGCGCCACGACTGCGGCGCGTGGTTCGCGGTGTGGCACTGGAACTGGGGAAGGAGGCTGATTTCGAGATTACCGGAGAAGAGCAGGAACTCGACCGGAAAGTGCTCGAAGGCATGGTTGTGCCATTGGAGCATTTGCTCAGAAACGCCTTGGCGCATGGTATCGAGACGCCTCAGCAGCGACTCGATGCTGGCAAGCCTGAAGCAGGGAAGATTACTGTCACTGTCACGCGTGATGGCCCTGAAGTGGTCATCGAAGTGAGTGACGATGGTGTTGGTATCAACAAGCAGATGGTGCGCCAGCGCGCCATTGAAAAAGGCATTGTCAGCGAAGATGCAGAGCTGACCGATGCGGAGATTCATGCGCTGATTCTGCACCCGGGGTTCAGTACGGCGAATGAGATCAGCCAGATTTCCGGTCGTGGTGTCGGCATGGATGTCGTACAGGAACAGCTACGGCACCTCAATGGTTTGCTGGAGATCTCGTCTGTCGAAGGTCAGGGCACCACGTTCAAGATCAGGCTGCCCTTTACGCTGGCGATCAATCAGTCGCTGCTGGTGCGGGTGGGGGCACACACCTACGCTGTGCCGATCAATACCGTCGAAGGGGTCGTACAGATCTCCGACAAGGTATTGGCGGACAAGCTGCAGGCTGACGACGCCAGCATCGAATATGCTGATCGAAGCTATCGATTGTTCCGTCTCGACGAGGTGCTGGAGAATGCACGACTGGAACCCTTTCAAGCCATTGGTGAAACGCGGCCGGTGCTGTTGGTTGGCTCTGGCGAGCATTTGGTGGCGCTGATCGTCGACGAAATCGAGGGCAACCAGGATGTGGTCGTCAAACCCATCGGTGGGTTGCTGAACAGTGTGCCTGGCCTGGGCGGTGCCACCATTCTCGGTGACGGCCAGGTGGTACTGATCCTCGATACCGCCGGGGTGGTTCGGGCAGCGACCGGCAGCCGCAAGATTACCGATATTCGCGAGTTTCAAGCCGCGAATGAGCAGAACTGGCGTCCGACGATCATGGTGGTTGACGATTCGATTACCATCCGGCGGGTGACGGAGAAAATGCTGGAGCGCCACCATTTCAATGTCGTCACGGCAAAAGATGGGCTCGATGCGGTGGCCAGGCTTGAAGAGGTCAAGCCGGACATGATGTTGCTGGATATCGAAATGCCGCGTATGGACGGCTTTGAGCTGGCGGCCCACATGCAAGGTAGTGAGGAGCACCAGGATATCCCGATCATCATGATCTCGTCCCGGACCGGCAAGAAACACCGCGAGCGCGCGGCCACGTTAGGGGTTCGTGGTTTCCTCGGCAAACCCTATCAGGACAGTGAATTGCTGCAGAATATCGAGGCCATGCTGAAACAGAAAGAGGGTGGAAACCGTCATGTCGGCTGACAAGAAACTGCAGGCGCTGATTGTGCCGCTGCGCTCGATGAATCTGGTCGTGCCCCAGGTCCTGGTGGCCGAGATCATTCCGTTTCCCCATGTGTCTGAAGTTGGGGCATTGCCATGGTTTCAGGGAATGTTCGAATGGCGGGAGCACACGATTCCACTGATTTCGATCGAGCGTTTCTGTCATCCGGACGAAGAGGGGCGGTCAGCCTCGCGCTCGCGCCGGGTTGCTGTGCTCAATGGTCTGGGAGAAGCGGAGGGCGTCGCCCAATATGGCATCGAGATCGGCTCGATCCCGCATCCCGTTCGTCTCGGTGAAGATGAGCTCAAGCCAATGGAAACCGCCAAGCCCTGCGAAATGCTGGCCCAGCATGTTCACGCCGCCGGGGTACGAGCAGCGGTGCCGGATTTTGCCGCTTTGGAGAATCGGGTTGGCCAGGCGCTGCAGCAGTTGAATAACGCAGTCGAAGTTTAGCGAATCCGTGGCGGCAGGGATGTTGTCGTCAGGCATCCCCGAACTGTACTTGCAGCCATGCCAACACCGCGACGCCTGCCGTTTCGGTGCGCAGGATTCTCGGCCCCATCCGGACTGGCTTTACCTCGGCATGCGCCAGCATCCTCAGCTCATCCTTGCTGAATCCGCCCTCCGGGCCGATATAGATCTCCATGCCCCTGTTGGGAGGCTCAATGTCGCCCAGCGTGATATTGGCATCAGGGGCGAGGACGATGGCGGCTGTCTTGCGATCGCGCTGCGCAACATGGCCTTCCAGGCTCGATGGCTGTTCCAGCGTGGCAAGCCGGGTTCGCCCCGATTGCTCGGTAGCGTGGGTAATCACGCCTTGCCAGTGGCGCAGTTTTTTCTCGACCTGAGCGGGTTTGAGACGCCGCTGCGACCTTTCCGACCAGACGGGGATGATACGCTTGACGCCGAGTTCCACCGCTTTTTGTAGCGCATAGTCCATTTTGTCGGTAGCGCTGATTGACTGAATCAGGCTGAGGTCGAGTGGCGATTCTCGCTCGACTTCGGTGACGGCAAGGATTTTCGCTGTCGCCGATTTCTTGCCGGTTTCCTCGAGTACGGCAACGGCTTCACGTGGATTGCGGCCATCGAAGGCAATGAACTCCTGCCCGCTGCGAAGCCGTAACACCTTGACCAGGTGGCGTGTTGCAGATTCAGGCAGGGTAATGCGCTCACCTGCCTGCAAATCCGCGTCCACAAGAATTCGGGTGCGTCTCACTGTTTTTGGTGCAAGCCGAGGTTCTTCCAGATGGTCATTGTCGGTTCGGTCCTGTTCATCGTATAGAAATGCAGCCCCGGCGCGCCTTCTGCCAGCAGGCGTTCGCACATGCTGGTGACGACCTCTGTACCGAATGCCCGAATGGCGTCGAGATCATCGCCGTAGGCTTCCAGCCGTTTCCGAATCCAGCGCGGGATTTCTGCCCCACAGGCGTCGGAAAAACGTGCCAGCTGCGTGTAGTTGGTAATGGGCATGATGCCTGGGACGATCGGCAGGGTGACCCCCATCTTTTCACAGCTGTCGATAAAGCGGAAATAGGCATCAGCATTGTAAAAATACTGAGTGAGTGCGCTATTGGCGCCTGCTTCGACCTTACGTTTGAAGTTTCGCAGATCGTCGTTGGCATCTTTGGCTTGCGGATGGAATTCGGGGTAGGCAGCCACTTCGATAAAAAAATGGTCGCCGGTTTCCTGGCGGATGAATTCGACCAGCTCGTTGGCGTACTGCAGGTCGCCGTGTGTGCGCAGACCGGAAGGCAGGTCGCCGCGCAGGGCGACGATATGCTTGACGCCGTTGTCCATATAGGTTTTGAGGATCTCGCGGATTCGTTGTCGGTCGGAGCCGATACACGAGAGATGTGGGGCTGCGTCGAGCCCGGACGAGCGCTGAATATCCAGCACGGTTTCCAGTGTGGCGTCCTGTGTGGAACCGCCGGCACCAAAAGTGACAGAGAAAAAGCGAGGGTTCAGCGTGGCGAGTTCGGCGCGCACCTGGCGCAGATTTTCTGCGCCCTGTTCCGTGCGTGGCGGAAAGAACTCAAAGCTGAATACCCGCGGGTGTTTGCGTTGGGATTCCATGGTGCACCTTGTCGGGTGGAGTAGGGGCTTCCCCCGGCAGGCCGGGG
>CAZQXF010000015.1:0-19355 GCA_964596975.1 uncultured Thiotrichales bacterium
AAGCGGACACTTCTGAATGGCAGAAAAGAGGACATTTCTGAATTGGGTTGACACGGCTATCTGTACATGTTGTCGGGCTACCGCCGGATCAATGCCGTGAATGTCGGTAACAAAAGATGCTGATCAACCCAGCTGTGATACCATGCCGCCGCCATGCGCACCCGTGATTTCGACTATCATCTTCCGGAAACGCTGATTGCTCAGCATCCGTCACCCAACCGCCGGGATAGCCGCCTGCTGCGGCTCGATGGGATGGGTGACATGATGGATCTGGACTTCGTCGACATCGTCGGCCTGATCGAGCCACAAGATCTGCTGGTGTTCAACAATACCCGCGTGCTTGCCGCACGACTGTTTGGGCGCAAGGAGAGTGGTGGCAAGGTCGAGGTGCTGGTGGAACGGCTGCGCAATGCTCACGAGGTGGCGGCGCATCTGCGCGCCAGCCGTTCACCGCGAGCTGGCAGCAGGCTGGTGCTGGCGGATGAATTCAGTGTGTCGGTAACCGGGCGTGAGGATGATTTGTTCATTCTGCACAGCGAAACCCCATGGCCGGAGATTCTCGACGCCGCAGGCCATATGCCGCTGCCGCCCTATATCACACGTGCCGATGACGATGTCGACATGCAGCGTTATCAGACTATCTATGCCTCACGGCCCGGGGCGGTGGCAGCGCCGACCGCCGGATTACATTTCGATACCGCATTGCTAGAGGCGCTGCGTGAAAAAGGCGTCGCCACGACCGAGGTGACCTTGCATGTTGGGGCCGGCACCTTCCAGCCGGTTCGCGTCGAGAATATCGCCGATCACCGCATGCATGCGGAGTGGCTCGAAGTCTCAGCGGAAACCGTGGCCGCAGTGGCGGCTTGCAAGGCGCGTGGCGGCAGAGTCATTGCCGTGGGAACGACGTCGGTACGCAGCCTGGAGACGGCAGCTCAGGAAGGTGAGTTGCAACCGTTTCAGGGTGATAGCCGCCTGTTCATTACGCCCGGTTTTCAGTTCAGGGTCGTCGACGCGATATTGACCAACTTTCACCTGCCACAATCGACCTTGCTGATGCTTGTCTCGGCCTTTGCCGGTTTCGAACCGGTAAGGCGCGCCTATCGGCATGCGGTCGAACAACGATACCGTTTTTTCAGTTATGGCGATGCCATGTTCATCGAAAAGCCCACGCATGAAATTTGAACTCGACAATACCGACGGACTGGCACGACGCGGCCGGCTGATCTTTCCCCGTGGCGTTGTGGAAACGCCCGCCTTCATGCCGGTGGGTACCTACGGCACTGTCAAGGCGATGACGCCCGAAGAGCTGCGCGATCTCGGTGCCGAGATCATCCTTGGCAACACCTTTCATCTGATGCTGCGGCCCGGCACCGAGATCATTGCTCAACACGGCGATCTGCATGATTTCATGCACTGGGAGGGACCGATCCTGACGGACTCTGGCGGCTTTCAGGTGTTCAGCCTCGCCGACATGCGCCAGATCAGTGAACGGGGCGTGGTGTTCCGCTCGCCCGTCGATGGCGCCAAAGTGGAACTGACGCCCGAACGTTCGATGGCGGTGCAGCATGCACTCGGCTCTGACATCGTCATGATTTTCGACGAATGCACACCATTCCCGGCGACACTGAACCAGGCAGCAGACTCGATGCGCCTGTCACTACGCTGGGCACAGCGCAGCAAGGAGGCGCATGGCGATAGCGCATCGGCACTGTTCGGCATCGTGCAGGGCGGCATGTACGAGGCGCTGCGGCAGGAATCTGCGGCCGGGTTGCGTGATATCGGTTTCGACGGCTATGCCATCGGTGGATTGTCAGTGGGCGAACCCAAAGAAGAGCGCGAAGCCGTGCTCGATGTCACTTTACCGCATCTGCCAGACGATGCGCCGCGTTATCTGATGGGCGTCGGCAAACCGGAGGACATTGTCGAAGCAGTGCGGCGCGGCGTCGACATGTTCGACTGTGTGATACCAACGCGCAATGCACGTACCGGCTTTCTCTATACCAGAAACGGTGTGCTGAAGATCCGTAACAGCCGCTTTCGCAGCGATACGAGGCCGATCGACCCGGAGTGCGGCTGCTATACCTGCCGCAACTACTCGCGCGCCTATCTGCGGCATCTGGACAGCTGCCGTGAGATTCTTGGCGCCCGACTGAACACGATCCACAACCTGTATTACTACCAGCAGTTGATGCAGGAACTGCGCCAAGCCATTGCTTCAGGCCGCCTATCGAGCTGGATAGACGACTTTTATGCTCGCCTGGCCGAGCCTGTGGCATAATACGCGCCATTTTTACGGTTGCTCTGGCAGCCCGGCTTTCACATACCTACGGAGTCCACAATGGAGTTTCTGATCAATAGCGCCCATGCGGCCGGCGGCCAGCAGCAAGGCGACCCGCTGAGTTTCCTCATCATGATCGGCGTGTTCTTCGCCATCATGTATTTCATGATCATCCGTCCGCAGAGCAAGCGCGCCAAGGAGCACAAGAGCTTGCTCGACGCACTGAGCAAGGGTGATGAGGTCATTACCAACGGCGGTCTGCTCGGCAAGATCACCCAGCTGGACGAGAATTTCATCACCATGAAGGTTGCCGATGGCGTCGAGGTGCAAGTACAGCGTCAGGCGATCGCCGCCGTCATGCCCAAAGGTACGATGAAAAAGAAATGAAGCGACTCAAGCCGTCGCGCGGTACCCCCGCCCACGCTCCGGAAGACTGCCGGGCAGTGTGCTGGTTGCCCGTGTGACTGCTGAGTAGCCAACACCCAATGTAACGTCCGCACGGTTTTTGCAAGCCAGGCCGTTACCAAGAAACAAGGATTTATTCCGCCGATGAACCGATACCCACTCTGGAAGTATGTGATGATCGTCGTGGTGGTGCTGGTCGGGCTGCTTTATGCGCTGCCCAACCTGTTCCCCGAAGATCCCTCGCTGCAGATCAGCCCGGCCACGCATCAACCGCTGACGAAAGCCGATCAGGACCGCGTCATGGCGGTGGTCGAGGCGAAGTCGTTGCCGTACAAATCCACGTCGTTCGATCCAGAGATGATCATGGTTCGCTTCAACGACACCGAAGCCCAGTTGGCGGCATTCGACGAAGTAAAGGATGCGCTCGGTTCGCGCTATGTCGTTGCCCTCAATCTGGCACCGGCGACACCGGGCTGGCTGCGCAGCCTGAATGCAAAACCGATGTACCTTGGTCTCGATCTGCGTGGTGGTGTTCACTTCCTGCTCGAAGTGGACATGAAAGCCGCCATCGACAAGGCACTGGAGCGCTCGCGCACCGATTTTCGCAATTCGTTGATGGAGGAGAAGATTCGTTCCCGCGGGATTCGTCGTGACGGCAAGCGGATCACGCTCAAGTTCAAGACTGCTGACGAACGCGAACGCGCACTGGCGGTGTTGAAAAACGATTTCCGCGGTGAATTCGATTTCTCCGAAGAAGACCGTGACGATGGGGCTTACATCATCGCCAGCCTCAACGACAAACACATTCTGGCGCTGAAACGTTTCGCCCTGAAGCAGAACATTACCGCGTTACGCAAGCGGGTCAACGAACTCGGCGTGGCGGAACCGATCATTCAGCAGCAAGGTCTCGAACGTATCGTGGTGCAGCTGCCGGGTGTACAGGACACGGCACGCGCAAAGAAGATTCTTGGTGCGACGGCGACGCTGGAGTTTCGTATGGTCGACGAGCAGGGCGACCCGTATGCCGCGGTCTCGTCAGGTCGGGTTCCTCCCCAGGACAAGCTGTTTCGAGAGCGCAATGGCAATCCGATCCTGCTGAAAAAGCGGGTGATTCTCACGGGTGAGTACATCACGGGGGCCGCCTCGGGCATCGACTCACAGAGCGGGACACCATCGGTCAACATCACGCTCGACGGCAAAGGGGCACGGATGTTCTCCAAGGCCACGGGTGAAAACATCAAGAAGCTGATGGCGGTGGTGTTTATCGAGACCAAGCCCGATGGAAGCAAGGTCGAGGAGGTCATCAACGTTGCGCGCATTCAGGATCAGCTGAGCAAGCGCTTCCAGATCACCGGCCTCGACAATCCTCGCGAGGCGCGTGATCTCGCCTTGCTGCTGCGTGCCGGTGCGCTGGCCGCGCCCATGTACTTTATCGAGGAGCGCACGGTCGGTCCCAGCCTGGGTAAAGCCAATATCGAAAAAGGCTTTCTCTCAGTGGCCGTTGGTTTCGTGCTGGTGATGATCTTCATGGTCGTCTACTACCGGCTGTTCGGTGTCGTGGCTGATATTGCGCTGGCACTCAACCTGGTGTTGATCATTGCCATTCTGTCGATCATGCAAGCCACACTGACCTTGCCCGGCATTGCCGGCATCGTACTCACGGTGGGCATGGCGGTGGATGCAAATGTACTGATTTTCGAACGTATCAAGGAAGAACTGCGGCTGGGTAACTCGCCACAGGCCAGTATCAGCGCCGGTTATGAACAGGCCTTTTCGACCATCATGGATGCCAATATCACCACGCTGATCGCCGCGCTGGTGCTGTTCACCTTTGGCACGGGGCCGATCAAGGGCTTCGCTGTCACACTGAGCATCGGTATTCTCTCATCGATGTTCACCGCGATCGTTGTGTCACGGGGCATCATCAATCTCATCTACGGTGGCAAGCCGCGGTTGCAGTCACTTTCGATCGGAGGCATCAAGTAATGATGGCATCAAGAACTATCGATTTCATGGGCAAGCGCAAGATCAGCGCTGCCATGTCTGCCGCACTGGTCCTGGCCTCTATCGTGCTGATCATTGTTCGTGGCCTGAATCTGGGGCTGGATTTTACCGGAGGCACGCTGGTTGAAGTTGGCTATGAACAGCAAGCCAATCTCGACAAGGTTCGCGCTGCACTGGAAGCCAAGGGGTTCACGCGGGCCAGCGCACAGTATTTTGGTACCTCGAAAGACGTATTGATCCGTCTGGCCCCGCAGGAGGGCGAAAACCGCTCGACTTTGAGCAACGAAGTGCTGCATACCTTGCAAGCCGCTGCTGATGGCAAAGTGGAGATGCGCCGGGTTGAATTTGTTGGCCCGCAGGTCGGCGAGGAGCTGCGCGAGGATGGCGGTCTCGCCATGCTCTATGCGCTGTTTGGCATCCTTATCTATGTTGCCTTCCGTTTCGAATATCGCTTTTCACTCGCTTCGATTATCGCGCTGGTACATGACGTGATGATCACGCTCGGCTTTTTTGCGCTGACGCAAATGGAGTTCGACCTGACAGTGCTGGCAGCGATTCTGGCGGTTATCGGATACTCGCTGAACGACACCATCGTCGTGTTCGACCGTATTCGAGAGAACTTCCGCAAGATACGCAAGGGCACGCCGGAGGAGGTCGTGAATGTGTCGATCAACCAGACGTTGAGCCGTACCATCATCACCTCCCTGACCACACTGCTGGTGCTGGTCGCACTCTATCTGCTCGGCGGAGAGATCATTCACTCGTTTGCGGTCGCACTGATCGTCGGCGTCGTTGTTGGCACCTATTCATCGATCTACATTGCGAGTACAGCAGCGCTGGCGATGGGTGTCAGTCAGAAGGATCTGATCCCGGAAGAACGCGACGCTGACGAGCTGGACAGCATGCCCTGACGATCGGGCGACTACATGGCGCGGATGTCCGTGCCATGGTGTTCTTAACCCGGCAATGACTATTGCCGGGCAGGACTTGCTGATTACTTCAGCGCTTCTGGCTCCATCACGGCAGCCGTTGTCTTGCCGTTCATGAGGATCGCGAGAAAGCGGTGCGCATGCGCGGACTTCTCGACATTCTTCAGCTGTACCAGGTAGTACCAGCGCCCCTGTTTCTCGTGGTGCGCAATCGGTTTCAATTCGATTTTCTCAATACGGTCTTCGTCGGAGCAGTCGTTTTTCTGCTTCCACTGCTTGACGCTTTGCAACACGTCCTTCAATCCGAATACTGGCGCCCCGTCATCCGGATTCCATTTTGGCGCCGCTTCGATGTCTGATTCGTTGATGAAGATGACAATCTTCGTTTCATCGAGATGGTCGATGATTTCGAGCGGCCATGGTGTGGCCTGCACGGTCCCCGTTCCGATCAGCAATGCCAATGGCATCGATAGCAACAGATTTCTGAACATGACAGTTCTTCCTGACAGTGAAAACGGCGCGAGTATAACAGTATGGCCATCAGATATACCCCACTCACATCAAGAGACGGTGTCGTAAAACGACACCCTCGCGCGGCACAGGGAGGTGCCGCCAGATTCAACAACGACTAAGTTGTTGAATCTGTAAGGAAAGGAAAAATCGCACTTTTTCCTTTCCGCGTGTCGCAAAGCCCCGGATGGGCTTTTGCGGCACCCTCCAAGATGTCGGTTCAGGGGTACCAGAACTCTCGGTTGAGCAGGACCAGTACAGACATGATTTCCAGTCTTCCGAGCAACATCGCGACGATACTGATCACCTTGCCGGGATCACTGATGCTGGCAAATGATTGCGACACCTCGCCCATGCCCGGCCCAAGGTTGTTGAGACAGGTTGCAATCGCCGAATAGGCGGAAACCTGATCCACGCCGGTCGCCATCAGCAACAGCATCAGCAGTACGAAGCAAATAATGTAAACAGCGAAGAAGCCGAGGATGCTGTGCAATGTTCGCGTTGGCACGGTGCGACCATCCAGTTTGATCGAAAATATCGCCTTTGGGTGAAGCAGCCGCACGATCTCGCGATAGCCGAGCCGGAACAGAATCAACACCCGCAGCACCTTCATGCCGCCGGCTGTCGACCCACCGCAGCCGCCAATGAAGCTGATGGCGATCAGCAATACCGGAAACATCACTGGCCAGGCATTGAAGTCCACGGTGCCAAACCCCGTGCTGGTAATGACTGAGACGACCTCAAACACGGCATTGCGCAAATCATCAAGCACCGCAGCATAGTAGTGTCGATACCATAGTCCGGTAGCGATCGTGCCTGTCGCCAGCAGGACAAAGCCGAGGAACCAGCGCACCTCGACATCTTCGAAATAGGGTGCGACGGAACGGCGTTGAACGGCGGTGAAATGGACGCTGAAATTGATTGCACCAAGCAGCATGAACACCGTGGCGATGGTCTCAACTGCAGGGCTGTGGAAATAGCCAAGACTGGCATCGTGCGTGGAGAATCCACCAGTGGAGACGGTGGTCAGGCTATGTGACACGGCATCGAACGGTGTCATGCCCGCCAACCAGTAGAAGAGGGCACAGGCAGCCGTCAGCAGAATATATAGCCCCCACAGATTGCGAGAACTGGCAATCAGGCGTGGAACCAGTTTTTCCTCCTTCATTGGCCCGGGGATTTCCACCTTGTACAACGACATGCCGCCAATGCCCAATACCGGTAAGATCGCGACAGCGAGAACGACCAACCCCATGCCGCCGAACCACTGAATTTCCTGACGGTAAAAGAGTATGGAGGGCTGCATCGCGTCGAGCCCCTGCAATACCGTTGCGCCGGTCGTCGTCAAGCCTGACACCGATTCGAAGACGGCATCAACAAAGCCCATGTGTAGCGACGCCATGAGTGGCAATGCCCCCAGAATGCCAAGGAGCACCCAGAACAGCACAACGATGAGGAAGCCTTCACGCCGGTAGATTTGCTTCGACATGCCGCGATTGATCTGCGTCAAGGCAGTGCCAAACGCCAGAATAAAGCCAAATGTCGCGGCGAGGTTCCAGATTTCACCATCTTGATATTCGAGTGAGATGGCCATTGGCGGCAACAGAGAAATGCTGAAGACGCAGATCAGCAGACCAACGATAGCCAGTACAGGACGTAACCGGATGCTCATGGAACAGAGGCGCGCATGTCAGTTCAGGGTGCGGCGATGCTATCAGCGCCAATGGCCTCGACGGTTGATTTTCGTCATGGCAGGAAAGGAGGTATTCGCGGTTCAGCCGTCGCGTCTGGCCTTGGCGACTTCTTCGAGCGGATCAGGCTCCTGCGGATTGGGCACCAACCGCGCGCAGATTCGATTGCCGCTGTCAGTCGTCTGCATGCCCTCGGTTGCGACCCGCTTCAGTGTCAGTCTCGTCCATACAATCGCTATCAACACCAATGCGATGCCGCCATAGAGGCTGCCCAACTCAGTCAGCGCATTGATATGGTGTGAGGTCAGGAAATAGTAGGCAAACAACGCCAGACCACCCAACCAGATCCCCGAAATCGGGTAGATACAGCAAGCGGCGGCTCCATAGCGACAGATGGCCAGGGGAGGGATGAAAATATTGAGCAGCGTCTGATACATCCTGAAACTCCTGTTAGTAACTATTCAGCGTTCGCCCAATTAGAACCGTAACTGCTCAGATTGCCGCTGGAATGCGTCAGATCAAGGCGGGAAATGTGAGTTTACGCGTGTAAATGACCATTTCCCAACGCAGAGATGGCGCATTCCAGTGGTGAACTGAGTAGTTACTCCTGTTAAAGCGTCAGCTGGTACAAGACCTAGGATAGCAGTATCGGCCCAAGCTGTTCATCTTTCGATGATTTGTCGAGCCTTTTTCCCGGCCCGCAGGCCTCCTGGCCCGGATTTCTGACCCGGTTGCAGTAGTGAACTGGTGGGAATCCCGGCTAGTCTATACAGATTTCCGCAAGCCGCTGACATTGCGCAAACGCTCGAGCATGTTCTTGTAAACCTTTGCGCCACCACAAAGAATATCGCCATTCTCATAGTGATTCAGACCGCCGTAGAGGTCGCCCACCAGGCCACCGGCCTCCTGCACCAGCAAGATACCCGCAGCGACATCCCACTTGTTGACGCCAAATTCCCAGAAGCCGTCGAAGCGGCCAGCGGCGACATAGGCCAGGTCGAGCGCCGCGGAACCAGCGCGACGAACCCCGGCGGTGCCTGGAACGAGTACGCGCAGTGTTTCCAGGTAGAGTTCGAGATCTTGATCCTCGCGGAAGGGGATGCCCGTACCAAGCAGAGCGCCTTCGAGTGAGCGGGCCGACGAAACCCGGATGCGTTTGCCGTTGAGCTGCGCGCCAGCGCCTCTGGATGCGGTATAGAGTTCATCCTTGAAAGGGTCATAGACGACGGCCTGCTCGAAGTGCCGGTCGCGGCGTAGCGCAATGGACACCGAATACTGCGGGATGGCGTGGAGAAAGTTGGTGGTGCCGTCCAATGGATCGATGACCCATTGATATTCCCGTCCTTCTGACTGGTCGCCACTCTCTTCGCCGAAAAAGCCATGCTCCGGATAGGCACGGCTGAGAATACGGATGATCTCGGCTTCCGCTTTCTTGTCTACTTCGCTGACGTAGTCGTTTCTCGACTTGTTGCTGATCGTCAGTGTATCGACGCGATCGATATTGCGTAGGATAATCTCGCCCGCAGCACGCGCGGCCTTGATGGCGGTGTTGAGCATCGGATGCATGGTACTCTTCCGGGATCGACAATTGAGGGCGCGTAAGAATAGCAAACCCCTCTCAGCTGATGTGAGTTTTTTGTGTCTGAACCGAGTGATATAAGAATCGTCCTGGTGGAAACCTCCCATCCCGGCAATATCGGGGCGGCAGCCCGAGCGATGAAAACCATGGGGCTTACCGAGCTGGTGCTGGTCAATCCGAAGGACTATCCCTGTGTCGAGGCGACAGCGCGCGCCGCCGGTGCTGACGATGTGCTGGCCAATGCGCGTGTGGTCGACAGTCTCGCGGCAGCAATAGAAGATTGCCAACTGACCTTCGGCGCCACTGCGCGGTTACGCTCGCTGCGCTGGCCGGTGGTCACCGTCAGGGAAGCGGCGGGCATGGCCATTGCAGAGCGGCAACGCAGCAAGGTGGCGATTGTGTTTGGCCGCGAGCGCACCGGGCTGAGTAACGATGAATTGGCATTGTGTCAGAAGCTGCTCAATATTCCGGTGAATCCGGCATTCAGCTCGCTGAATCTCGCTGCAGCAGTGCAGGTGGTGTGCTATGAACTGCGTATCGCTGCACTTGGCGATGTGGTGCATGAGCCTGAGCGTCCCGAAGAGGAATACGCACCGGCAGGCATGATCGACAGTTTTCACGCGCAGCTGGAGCAGGATCTGGTCGACATCGGTTTTCTCGATCCGGACAACCCGCGTCAGCTGCCATTGAAACTCCGCCGCTTGTTTGTAAAAGCAAGACCAACAATCAATGAAATCAAAATAATGCGCGGTATTCTTAAAGGACTTTCTAAAGCAAGAAACGCCCCCGACGCATAACGACAAAGGAGTCACGATAGTGCTTAAACAGATTCGAGAAGATGTTGCTTGCGTCTTTGAGCGTGACCCGGCTGCGAGAAACAGCTTCGAAATTCTGACAACCTACCCGGGCATATGGGCGGTTATCGTCCACCGTATCAGTCATGCGCTGTTCAATCATGAGCTCAAATGGCTGGCGCGTTTGCTGTCCAACGTGTCGCGACTGTTTACCGGCATTGAAATCCATCCCGGTGCTACTATCGGACGACGCTTCTTCATCGATCACGGCATGGGCGTGGTGATTGGTGAGACCGCCGAGATCGGTGACGACTGCACGCTCTATCACGGCGTAACGCTTGGCGGCACCAGCTGGAACAAAGGGAAACGGCATCCAACATTGGAAAACAATGTCGTGGTCGGTGCGGGTGCCAAGATTCTTGGCCCAATCACCTTGGGGGAGGGCTCACGCGTTGGTTCCAACGCGGTTGTTCTGAAAGATGTGCCGGCTGCTGCAACCGTGGTCGGCATTCCCGGTCGCGTCATCGGCGCGAAGAAGAAGCCGCTCGGCGGGAAAAAACAGAAACTCGCCGAAAAAATGGGCTTCGATGCCTATGGTACCAGCCAGGATATGCCCGACCCGGTGGCCAGTGCGTTTCATGGGTTGATCGAACACATCCATTTGATGGACGAACGCATGGAAAAGATGGCGCAGGTGATCTGTGATATGGGCGGCGAAGTGCCCTGCGACAAGCTGCCGGAGATCAACAAGGAAGATATCACGCCAATGGAGGATTGATGTCTCTTAGCCCGGAATTCTCACCGGGGCGCTTAGCTCAGCGCATTGGGCGGTCGCGTAGTGAACTGGCGAAAAATCCGGGTTAGTTGTTCCCGTAACGCCGCTCGACATAGCGTTCAACGATCGCCTGGAATTCCGTAGCGATGTTGTCACCCTTCAAGGTCACATCCTTTTCGCCATCGATATAGACCGGCGCAACTGGTCGTTCGCCAGTGCCCGGCAAACTGATGCCGATATCTGCCTGCTTGCTTTCACCCGGCCCATTGACCACGCAACCCATGACCGCAACGCTCATGCTTTCGACCCCTTGGTAGCGGCTGCGCCACTGCGGCATCTGCTCTCGGAGGTAATCCTGGATTTCTGCGGCAAGGGTCTGAAAATAGTCACTGGTCGTGCGCCCGCAACCGGGGCAGGAAACCACCGAAGGCGTGAATGCCCTGAGTTCCAGTGCCTGCAGAATCTGCTGCCCAACAACAACTTCCTGGCTGCGCGATCCACCTGGCTCAGGTGTCAGTGAAATGCGGATGGTGTCGCCGATACCTTGTTGCAGCAGGATCGACAGCGCAGCCGTAGAAGCCACGATGCCCTTGCTGCCCATGCCGGCTTCGGTGAGCCCGAGGTGCAGTGCATAGTCGCACTGTTGCGCCAGGGCAGTGTACACCGCAATCAGATCCTGGACGCCACTCATCTTGCAGGACAGAACGATCCGGTCTGCCGGGATCCCGAGTGCCTCGGCCTTTTGCGCGCTCGACAAGGCCGATTCGATCAGCGCTTCATGGGTGACTTCCGACAGTTCCTTGGGTACTTCCCGGGCGGCATTTTCGTCGAGTTTCTGCGCCAGAACGACCTGGTCGAGTGAACCCCAGTTGACGCCGATCCGCACCGGCTTGTCGTAACGACAGGCAAACTCGATCATCTGCGCAAACTGCTCATCGCGTTTGGCGCCACGTCCAACATTGCCGGGATTGATCCGGTATTTGGCCAGTGCAGCAGCACATTCAGGGTATTTCGCCAGCAGCTTGTGGCCGTTGAAATGGAAGTCACCGACCAGTGGCGTGTCACAACCCATCTTTGCCATGCGCTCGCGGATCTCAGGCACAGCGGCCGCAGAGGCTTCATTGTTGACGGTGATTCGCACCAGCTCGGAGCCCGCCTTGGCGAGTTCGACGACCTGCGCAGCCGTGCGGATAACGTCTGCGGTGTCGGTACTAGTCATCGATTGCACGACGACTGGCGCGTCACCACCAACGATGACACCGCCAATATCGACAGCTCGGGTTTTATGTCTGGAATGCATGATAAAAGGCCGCTTGTAGGAGCGGCGGATTATATCCGAAGGACAGAAACGGGTCAGTGCCCAAAAAGAAAAAGCCCGCGAATGCGGGCTTTTTCCAACTGCTTTTCAAGCGAACCTCGGAAGACTTACTTTCCGGCAGCTGCTTCAGCTTTTCCTGCAGCTTTGGGTGCTTCGGCAGCTGCTTTCTTGGCCTCTGCTTCAAAAGCTTGACGCTGTGCTTGCATCTGCTTCTGGAACTCGGCGAAAGCCTTCTGCTGAGCCTGCATCGCAGCCTGCTGCTGCTGACGCATCTGCTGCATCATGGCGCTGTTGTCAGGACGTGCAGGGCGCTGAGGCATCTGCATGGCCGGACGTGCTGGAGGCGCCATCATCGGTGCGGGTGCTGCGGCAGGTGCTGTTGCTGCGCCGGCTGCTGCTGGTGCTGGAGCAGGTGCTACAGGTGCAGGAGCCCAGCCGTAACCACGACCGTAGTAAGGGCGTCCGCCGTAGTAGTTGTCACCACCTTCCCAGTTCTGGTAGCCGTCGCCATAGCCGTAACCGCTGCCATAACCGTCGCCGTAGCCACTACCGTAGCCGTCGCCGTAACCATAGCCGCTGCCGTAACCGTCGCCATAGCCACTGCCATAACCGTCACCATAACCACTGCCGTAACCTTTGCCACGACCTTTGCCACGACCTTTGCCATGACCGCGTGCCTTACCGGAGAAGCTCATGTTGAACTGACCATCGACATCGCCATCGACATCACCGTCAACGTCGCCATCGGTGTAGCCAGAACCGTAACCGCTACCACGTGAAGTGCCGTAACCAGAACCATA
The DNA here is from genome assembly GCA_964596975.1 of uncultured Thiotrichales bacterium. Classification (GTDB taxonomy): domain Bacteria; phylum Pseudomonadota; class Gammaproteobacteria; order UWMA-0217; family UWMA-0217; genus JALSHZ01. The sequence continues at coordinate 13,084 of CAZQXF010000015.1, forward strand.
ACCGCGGGTATCGCCATAACCACTGCCATAGCCGCGAGTGTCGCCGTAGCCATAGCCGCGAGTATCAGCGGAGCCGTAGCCACGACCGTCGCCCCAGCCGGAGCCGTCATCAAACCAGTCGCTGGCGGCAGCGATGGAAGTAGAAGCTGCGATAGCAGCTGCGAGTGCAAGCTTTGCGTATTTCATTACGATTTCCTCGTATTTTTTGATCAAAAAGGTTGTTAAAGATAACCCAAGAGCCGGGGGACGAATTCCTCTCCGTCACTCCGTTGACAATCCGCTACCCGATCTCCAGCGTTGCATTAGTATATTCTAATATAGAAAAATTAGTAAACCGGATATCAGTCATTTTTTGACGTATCTCAATATTACTAAGCACATGATAGAAAAGGGGATTTTCCGATTTCCAGGGTTATCTGGATCAATTCTAGGGTAATCCCTAGTGAATGCAAACTCATTTTTCGTCGCGCTGTGGTGGCGAACTTGGTGTGTCTGACCACCCTGGTCGAATCCATTGGAGCTGCATGTCCGCCTGGCGGTGATTCCAGAAGCGGAGTTACACTCTATCATGCTGCTTGGGAACATGCATTTACATGGATAAGCAACCAGATTGGCGGTTTGTTGTCCGCTCCGAACGGCACTGATTGCCGCTTCCGACAGGTACCTTTTATTGTTTGTCAGTAATAGGCTGAAAGGCTGCAATGGCGAATCAGCGGTGTATTTCCACCGATGAGCGGACATTTTTCCGCGCACCACGAAACAACTGTTTACAATCCTTGGTTTATGCCATCAGTAGATAACGTTAATATTAGTCGATGACATGAATGGACTCCTGTCGAAACATCATGAACAGACAATAACTTGTTCTGCCATACGGCCGAGCATGACCGAGCATGAGTTCCTGGTAACAGGGGGAGAGACAAAGCCTTGAGAATCGCATACCTTGAAGATGATCCTGATCAGGCGCGCCTTATCAGGCTTTGGCTGGAAGATGCTGGTCACCAGGTCACGAGCTTCCAGGCAGGAAGAGACCTCGTGCGCGTCCTGCGTTCAGAGAGCTTCGACCTATTGATTCTGGACTGGATGATTCCGGACATGACGGGTATCGAAGTGCTGGACTGGACCCGTAGCCACTACGACTGGAACATACCAGTACTGTTTTGCACACAAAAGAACAGCGAAGACGATATCGTTCGAGCGCTGGAAGCAGGTGCCGACGACTACATGGAAAAACCTCTGAACCAGCGTGAGCTGGTGGCACGGGTTGGCGCATTGCAACGCCGCATGCTATTGGGGCGCAGCAACTCACAGTCGTTGGACTTTGCACCGTACACGATTGATCTCGCCAACCGAAAGATCACGCTGCACGACGAGCCAATCGAATTGACACAAAAGGAATACGATTTGGCCGTGTTTCTGTTCAAGAATCTTGGTCGTGCCATCTCCCGTGGCCATATCCTCGATACCGTATGGGGCATGTCGCCCGACCTGAACACCCGCACAGTCGATACCCACATCAGTCGCCTGCGCAAGAAACTGAAGCTGGGACCCGAAACAGGCTGGGGGCTGACATCCATCTATCAGCATGGCTATCGGCTGGACCAGACCACCAGCCATGAAAACCTTCAGGACAGTACTGGTCGAGAACAGGCGTCACCATAGCATTCCAACCACCCGTGCAACGTCGCTCGGCGTCACTGTTGCGAGATATCTCCACTGCGAAGTAATTCTGAGGAATTCGCTGTAAAATACCCCGGGTTCCCTCGTACTCCAGCCACGGTGACACGCCATGACATCCGAATCGAATCTTCAAACGACTTCTGCCGCCGAACGTGACAGCAATACGCCGTTGTCTTCAGCCAGTAGCGATGCGCAAGCCATCGAGCTAATCCGGGAGATCCTCATGGGTTCGCAGCTTCGCGCCATTGAAGATCGGTTTGGGCGTGTCGAGGAGATGCTGCTGACACACAACAGCCGGCTCCTCAACCTGCTGGACAAACGCATTGCAGTGCTCGAAGAGCAGATCGAAACACGCGCGGCCAGCCTGCAGACCGAGCTTGAGCAGCAGCGCAAAACATCCGATCAGGCAGTTGCCGAATTGGATCAGCGCATGATGCAGCAAACGCGTGAACTTCGTGATGAATTCGATACCCTCAGCGCGGACCTGTCGCATCAACAGCAGGCACTCAGAGATGCGCTCGATGCTGAGGCGACCGCATGGCGCCAAGGTGCAGCAACCCATGACCGTGATCTGGCCACGTTGTTTCAGGATATGGCGGCCAAGCTACTGAAATCCGCGCCCGAATGACCACACCGACCCAGTCCGATCTGCAAAAGCTTCAGGCGCTGCTGCTGGGACGCCATCAATCCGAGCTGGAAGCCGTACGGCAACGCCTGGAAGATCCTGACCGCCGCGCTGATGACATCGCCAGTGTCCTGGTTCAGGCGCTGAAAAAAGCACCAGATCCTGAGCGGCTTTCACGCGTCATTTCCGAGCCCACCACCGAAGCCATCCGCGTTTCCATCCGGCGCGACAGCGAACGAGTTGCCGGGATTCTCTATCCCGCCGTGCTCCCGGCGATCCGCAAGTCCATCGAGCAAGCCATGCAGGGCTTTCTCGAAAGCATCGATTTATTGCTCAAACAGCAGTTTTCAGCGGCGTCGCTGAAATGGCGTTTCGAAGCGTTGCGTACCGGTGTGCCGTTCCACGAGATCATGTTGCGGCATATGCTGCGCTATCAGGTGGAGCAGGTGTTTCTGATCCATCGCCACAGCGGCTTGTTGATCGCACACGTATCATCGTCTGAGACGATCAACAAGGATAGCGATGCCGTCTCTGCGATGTTGTCGGCCATCGAATCCTTTGTCAGAGAATCGTTTTCGAAAGACAAGGAGGACCAACTCAGCCGCGTAACCGTTGGCGACCGGGTCGTCTATCTGGAACATGGTCCGAATGCGCTGCTTGCGAGCGTTGTTCGCGGCGTCGCGACACCGGCATATCGGCGCAAGCTCAAGGAGCTCAGTGAAGATATCCATGCTAGCTACTCCCGCCAGCTTGAAACATTCTCTGGCACGACCGACGACGTCCCTGCAATCGACAATCTGCTGAAACGGGCGCTTGGCCGTGAATTCCAGTTTCAGGAACCCAAACCAAAAGGTAACAACAGAAAAAAACTAAAGCGCCTGATTGGCATCTCTGCGCTGGCTGGGGGGCTACTGCTGGGTTACCTGGGATGGCTGCATTTTCAAAAAGGACGCTTGGACAAACTGCTGGCTGCATTGGCCGATCAGCCTGGTATCGTCACTTCGCAAACAGTCAAAAGGGAAGGGGAGTGGGTGATCCACGCCCTGAAAGATCCGGATGCACCCGCCCCTAGTGACCTTGCCGCAAGTTACGGTCTGTCAGGGAAAGTCAATTTCCAGCTTGAGCCTTATCTGTCGCTAGCGCCGGAAATCATCAACCGGCGTGCCAGGCGGGCATTGAACATTCCCGCATCTGTACAGTCAGAAGTAAAAAATAGCACATTGATATTGTCTGGCAAGGCGCCACTGGAGTGGTTGCTGTCGCTCGGGGCGATTAAAGATGGCATGCCCACAGGCCTGACAGCCGTTGATACCAGCCGATTACAATTGGATATTGACGAGTTTCGCGACATGCTCGACGCAAAGCTCAAATCGCTTGAAAATATTTCATTGGTGCAGAATGATGCCGGCATCATTGAATTGGATGTAAGTCGCAGCTTGGCAGAAAAAGAACGCACCATACTCAAACAACTGAAAAACGCACTTGCACCACAACTTATCATACGACTAGCGGGCCACCAGCCTTGATCTCATATCGAAAAAAAATCTGCCTGATAGGTGACTTTGCCGTTGGCAAGACCAGCCTCGTAAAACGTTATGTCGAGAATGTTTTCTCGGAAGACTACATGACCACTGTGGGCGTCAGCATTGCCACCAAGGAAGTTCAATTCGATCGCAATGCCAAGGTGAAATTCGTCATCTGGGACATTGCCGGCGCAGACAAGCTGACCACGGTCTCGCGGGCGTATCTTGCAGGCGCCAATGGTTATGTTCTGGTTGCCGATGGTACACGAGCCGGAACCCTTGAAACCGCAGTCGCATTGAAAACAACGATCGACAACGTGCTCGATCATCCAAAGAGCATCCACCTGGTCAACAAGCACGACCTGTCCGATGCATGGGAAATCGACAGCAATGATCACATCCATCTTCAACCGCACATGAAGTGGCAGTTGACCAGCGCAAAATCAGGAGAGGGCGTGGAACAAGCGTTCCTTTCTCTGGCCAGACAGTTTTTGGACGATGTTCGATAGCAACCTCCAGAAAACCCTCGAAAACCTGCTTCATCCGGTCACTGTCGATCTCGATGCACAAGGGCGGCTGCTTGCCTGGGATGGTGATCCTTCCTGGTACGGATTGGATCTGGCAAACATGAAAAATGGAGAAGCCAGCGAGGAGTTCCTGCCAATGCTTATTGGCCTGGATTTATCCCAGCACCAGACCCTTCCGCTGGTCAACTTACCTGGTGGCCATGTTGCGGATGTCATTATACAACCTGACGACAGCGGTAATAGCCGGGTCATCTTGCTTGAATCACGCGAAAAGATGGAGAATATTCGCGATATCCAGCAGCAAAACAACGAAACGGCGCTGCTGTACCAACGCTTGCAGTCGTTATCTGATGCGTTGCGGAAAACCAATGCCGAACTGGAGCATGCACTCGATGCGAGAAACCAGTTCATCTCCGGTGTTTCCCATGAATTCCGTACCCCCATCACGACGATAATCGGCCATTGCGAACTGCTTTCATCGCGCTGCGAATCGGCCGATGCGGCCCTGCATCAGAGTTTTCACGCAATCGACAAAAACGCCAAATTCCTGCTGGCGCTAATCGATAATCTGCTGGAACAAGGAGAAATCAGCGCTAACCGCCTGGAAATAAAACCAGTACCGGTTGAGATGTCCCAATTTTTCCAGTTTATCGTTGATATGTTTCATGTTGCTGCCGCCGAGAAGCAGCTTGAACTTAATTACCATGAGCACCTCGATCAGTCCTTGACCCTGCTGATCGACGAACACTATTTATATCTTGTCCTCGTTAATCTCATTACCAATGCCCTGAAATTCACAGACGAAGGGCATGTCGATGTCATTGCCGACTGGAAAGACGACACGCTTTCCGTCGTCGTTGCAGACAGTGGTATTGGCATTCCCGAATCAGCACTCGAAAAAATCCTCGAACCATTCTCCCGTGCCGATAATGTGGCTGGCCGCCGCGGCTCCGGGCTTGGGTTGAGTATCGTCAAGGAGGTTGTTGCCGCCATGAAAGGAGACATGAATATTTCATCGAAGCAGGGTGAAGGCACTCGAATCACACTGACGATCCCTGCGCCACAACAGCAAAGCACCTACCCGAAATCCCAATCTGCCAATGCCACCCAGCACAGCGATGCGCCCGTTGTAATGATCGTCGAAGACGATAACGATATCGCTTCCTTGTATAAAATCATCCTCAACGATGCAGGGATGAAACCCATCTGCTTTGTCGATGGGCAAGGCTTTGTCGACAACATCGCCACAACAGCGCCGGATATTATCGTGCTCGACTACAACCTCGGTGACGAGAATGGCCTTGATCTCGCCAAAAAAGCGCGCGCTTCAGGTTACCGAGGTCCGGTGGTCCTGTTTACCGCGACCTCAGCAATCACCAGCCATCTGGAACAGCACGCAAGAGAAGCAGGCTGTACACGACTGTCGCAAAAGCCACGTGACGTCACTAATCTCGCAGCCATCATCAAAAGCGAGTTGGCAGGAAATCAGCGATGAATGATAGTTTTAGTGCACTGATGAATGAATACCGTGCATCGTTTGAGACAAAAGCCGAAGACATCGAGTCCGCTGTCGAACTGGCCGATAATCATCACTGGAGCGGCGCATCAGTGGAAACACTCGCATCGCTGGCCCATAAACTCGCCGGATCGTCAGGCGCCTACGGCTTTGATGATATTTATCATCAAGCGCGATCCGTCAATGACTGTATCAAACACATCCGTACACTCGAAACACCCTCATCAGCAAGCATTGCCGAAATCAAGCAGGCCACCGCATTGCTTGTCAGCACCCTGCGCCGCCACGCCGATAGTGTCGCATAATAGATATTATGTTAAATCATGAATCGGTTCCGTCAGCACACGACAACAGGATACGCCATGAAACTCAGTGAATCAGTCAAACCCATCAGTTACTTG
>CAZQXF010000016.1:0-18908 GCA_964596975.1 uncultured Thiotrichales bacterium
ACTGATCGGCTGCTTCTGAGGTACGGCATCAACTCGATGCCGTTAACTACTCAGCACAATGCCCTGTAACTGCTCAGATTGCCCCCGTTTTGCGTCAAATCAAGGCGGAAGCGCGGAGTTTACAAGTGTAAATGAGCACTTCCAACGCAGAGTTGGCGCAAATAAGGGGGTAAGCTGAGTAGTTACCGATGCCGTGCCATTTCAGCGTTGAAGCCCCTGCGTCAGAGCATATCTGAATAGCGTCACCAAACTCATCGCATCAGTAATCTCACCGTTCATGGCCATCTCGATCGCCGCCTCGATCGGCAACTTCCTGACGACAATATCCTCGGTTTCCTCGAACATCGTCTCTCCCTCTTCGAGCCCCGTAGCCAGATAGACAAAACCCTCCTCATCAGTGACTGAGTTCGACGTATGCAAGGTGCAGAACAGGTTGATATGGCGAGCCGTCAAACCGGTTTCCTCCTTGAGTTCACGCCGCGCCGTCTCCGCTGGATCTTCACCTTCAGGTGACCCACCTTCCGGGATTTCCCACGACCAGGCATCGAGCGTATAGCGATGCTGACCTACCAGCCAGGTGTTGCCCTCATCGTCGATGGGCAAGATACCCACCGCCTGATTGCGAAAGCATACTTTGCCATAGGCACAGGGCTTGCCCGCCGGATTAACGGCATCGTGCTCTTCCAGCCTGAGCCACGGATTCTGGTAGACGACTTTGATACCCTTGGTACGCCAAGGATTGCTGCGCTGCTCTTTCATGCTCAAACCTGTCCGACATTGTATCGAACGGCAGAGTGTAGCCCGGATTGGGGTTCGGAGATGAGGTGTTGCTCGAAAAAGGTGCAGAGATATCAATACGCTTTGATGTCAGATGAATTAAAAAGGTCCCCTGCCTTACGACAGGGGACAAGTTCAACAACCAACGCCTGAGGAAATCTGAACTTAACCGTAGGAAACGGACAAGTGAAAAGTCGGTTCAAATCCATTTGTTATCTGCATCGACACCTTCCCTGGGGCAATGAATTTAGACTGATAAGTGGCCGGGCAGCCCGGCCACTGCGCGTTATCCTTTCGTATTACTGCAACTTGGTACCGTAGAGCTGACTCCAGTAATGGCTGTACTCGGCCTCGGTATAAAAAATTGCGGCTGCGCCAAACTCTTTGTATTTTGCGCCCATGATATTGCGACAGTGTCCGGGGCTGGCGAGCAGCGCTTTCATAGCATCTTTGGGTTCGATAAAACCAGCGGCCAGATTTTCTCCGTAGGTTCCCCAGTTGTAGCCAACACGATCCAGACGAGCGCCAGCCTTCAACCCATCAGATCCTTCATGGGCAAAGAAGTTGTTCTTCACCATGTCGGCATTGTGAATTTCGCCAGCTTTTACCAGGGTACAATTCCAGGTCAGTGCCGGTACTGGAGGAAAATATGCTTCGCCGCAGTACTGCCCTTCGGCGCGCGCCTTGTTAACCAGTTCGAGCATTTCTTGTTGCAGCTCGCTCACCTCGCATTCCGCTGTTTCAAAAGAGCGCTGAACATCTTCCGGAGTCACTGTATTTTCGAGGGATTGATCGAAACCCCTGCCATTGAGCGCACTCGCAGATTCAACCGCCGAACTATCGGTGGCTGGCTTTTCCGGTACACACGCTGCAGTAATTAGTGTTAATCCACTGACAAACCCAAACACACTGATCTTTTTTATTGTTTTCATTGTCTCAGCCTGATCGTTATTATTATTGTTGTTGTTTTGTGTTGTTATTATTGTTTTATTGCACTGCGGATGATCTTTGCCCCCGTCAGTGCATGGCTGCATTGTGAAAGCTATCGCCCCCGAAGACCACAGGCGGCAAAGCATTGCCGGATAAACACGCCGGATCTGGCAATCAGCGGGCGAAAATCGTCATGGCGACAAAGTCCATGTGACCGTTTCACCCTGGCAAAGCGGCAACTCCTTGCCGGGCGGCAACATCGCAGCATGGCCATTCACATTGGCAATGCGGTAAACTACGCAGGCCAGCCTCCTCCGCGCCCCCACTCATACCCAGCACATGCACACAGGTTTCAACCCCCGGGACATCGACTGTTTCCACTTCATGGGCTTCAGCTTCGACGAGCAGACCATGACGGCAACGTTGCGGTATGGGTTAGACGACAGCTACCTGTTCGAGGAGACACTGCGCTTCCCGGCGCCATCCACACCCCTTTCCGGCGGCCAGAAGCAGGCACTGAACAAGGCGTTGTCGCTACTCCACCTCTTTGCCGGGATCAGCTATTACAAGGCCGCCATCCCACCGGATCTCAGATTCAGCCCCCTACTGCCCGACCCGGAGACTGCGGCACTGGTGGAAACACTCTACCGGCACGGCCTCGGAGAGTTTGCCTTTCGCAACGATATCCGACTGCATGATCGCATCCATTTCCCTGATGGCGGTCCGACAGCGGAAGGCCCCATCGAACTCAGCCGAACCCATGGCGTACTGGTGCCAGTCGGCGGTGGTAAGGACTCGATCGTCTCAATCGAGACAATGAAAGCGGCTGGTCAGCCAGTGACGCTGTTTTCGGTAGGCCAGGCCGAACCAATCCGGCAAACAGTGGAACGATCGGGACTGCCCTGGCTCAGTGCACAGCGGCAGCTGTCACCCGCACTGTTCGAGCTCAACCGGCAAGGCGCGCTGAATGGACATGTGCCCGTAACCGCTATTGTCTCGATGATTGCTATTTGCACTGCGATCATTCATCGACAGGGTGCTGTGGTGCTGTCCAACGAGCGTTCGGCCAGTGAAGGCAATCTCCAGCTTGAGGATGGCTTCGTCGTCAACCACCAGTACAGCAAGGGGCTGGATTTCGAAATCGCACTGGCCCGGCACATCAAGCGTCACGTCGTGTCGAATATCGACTATTTTTCACTGTTGCGCCCCTGGTCTGAACTTGCGATTGCACGGCAGTTCTCACGCCACCAGCAATACCACGATGTATTTTCCAGCTGCAATAGCAATTTCACCATCAATCGCACCACCCCATCATCACGCTGGTGCCTCAACTGCCCCAAATGCCGTTTCGTTTTTCTGGCACTGGCGCCCTTCCTCGACAAGCAGCGGATGATCGATATTTTCGGCAAGAACCTGCTCGACGATAAAAATCAGCTAACGGGCTACGAGGCGCTACTGGGCATTGATGCGCACAAACCGTTCGAATGTGTCGGCGAAGAAGCCGAATGCGCTGCCGCCTTTGTTCTTCTGTCGCAGCAGGATGAGTGGAAAGACGATGTCATCGTCAACTATTTTCGGCAGCGGGTGTTACCGAGTATCGACGCCGCTGAGAAACTCCCGGAAAAATACTTGAGCGCTGCTTCCCGACACCATATTCCGCCACAATATCTGGAGATCGTTGGTGCCCATTTCGGATCTTGAGGGAAAGCACGTTGCCATTATGGGTTTTGGCACCGAAGGCCGGGCTGCGCTGAGATTGCTGCACGACAGCTTGCAGCACAGCCGTATCTCGGTCCTGGAAGAAAATACCGCATTTATTCAGCAACAGGCAGAACTCAAGGATGCTTTTCCCGAAGTGGATTTCCGCAGCGGCGGCGCTGCATTTCATGCGCTTGAGCAATACGACGTCATTATCAAGTCCCCCGGCATCTCGCCTTACCGAGCGGAACTCAAGGCAGCAACCGCATCCGGCACACAGCTGACCTCAGGAACCCAGCTGTGGTGCGACGCACACCCGAATGAGCGCCTGGTGATCGTTACCGGCACCAAAGGCAAGAGCACAACGTCGTCGCTGATCGCGCATCTGCTCAACACCAGCGGTCGACGCACGCAACTGATCGGCAATATCGGCACAGCCGCACTGGAAGCATTTTCGCCCGAGGAGCCACCCGAGTTCTGGGTCATGGAACTGTCAAGCTATCAGGCGACCGGGCTGCGCTGCAATGCCGAAGTCGCCCTGCTGCTGAACCTGTTTCCCGAACATACCGACTGGCATGGCAGCACCGGGCAATATTATCGCGACAAAACCGATTTCCTCCGTGCCCCAGGCATACGATCCGTCATTGTCGAGCGGGAACAGCGAAATCTTCCTTCGACAATTTCAACACTCGACAAACTCATCACCTACAACAACCCCACCGGCATGCACTGCATCGACGGTGGCATTGTCGAGCGCGGCAAAACACTGCTCGATGCCTCTGATTCGCCATTACCCGGAGAACACAATCTGCTGAATATCTGCGCAGCGCTGACGACGATCCGCCAGCTTGGCATCACGCCCGACGAGGTTCTCCCTCAGCTGCACAGTTTCAAGGGACTGCCTCACCGGCTCTCGATACTCGGGGAACGAAATGGCGTGCAATATGTCGATGACAGCATATCCACTACCCCCGAATCGGCGTTGGCGGCATTGCGCAGCTTTCCCGAAAAACCATGCACGCAACTGCTCGGTGGCTACGACCGCGATCTGGACTGGCGCATTTTCGCCGAGGCATCGTGTAACAGCAATCTGAACTGTGTGATTACACTGCCGGGCAATGCGGATCGCATCGCAGCGGCACTCAGGCGCGCCAACCCCGATCTGCCGGTCATCGCGGCAACAGACATGGAAGATGCTGTTACCAAGGCGGCAGCATCCACCCCGCCGGGCGGCGTCATCATTCTGTCGCCGGGCGCACCCAGTTATGGCAGTTATCGTGACTTCAGGGAGCGCGGCAATCGTTTTGCGCGTTATAGTGGGTTCAACATTGAGGACTAAGCGGGATCCCCCAGCTCAGACACAATACTCCGCCATCACGCATTTGAGCACACCGTAGTCGAAACGCTCGTCCAAGGCGTCGAATAACGGTTTCAGCCGGCCTTCTTCACAGACTTTCGTTTCTTCCATGGCGGCGAGGATTTCATCGAACTGTGCATCGTCGAGATCAAGTACATCCCGCAGGTCGAGCAATCCAGCTTCGATGGCATCAGCCAGGTGGGAAAACACGGTCGTGGTCTTGATGGATCGCTGTTGGGCGATGGCGTCCACATCCATGCCGTCATGAAACAGCAGCAGTGTTTCATTGACGGTGTCGCTGAGCTTGTTATCGAATATTTCAGGCAACGGGTATGTCTTGATCACGCCCAAAAAGTCTTCACCATAGCGTTGCAGTTTCTGTTCACCGACACCGCTGATCATCGCGAACTCTTCCAACGTCGAGGGCCGGCTACGCGCCATCGTCATTAATACGGTGTCGTGAAATATCACATAAGGGGGCACTTCCTGGGCTTTTGCCAGTTCAAGCCGCAGTTCACGCAGCGCCTCAAACAGCGGCTGATCGACCGACCGAAGGGCTGAAGCCTTCAGCGCTTTTTTCTCGCGGGCGGATTTGGCTGCCTTGCGCTGCTTGCGCAGTTGCAGCGTTTCTTCGCCCCGCAACAGGCTGCGGCATTTCGCGGTGAGCTGCAACGCACCATGGCTCTCGGCATTGACCGCGAGATAGCCCAGCGCAATCAGCTGCCGGAAGATGCCGCGCCACTCGACAGCCGAAAATTCGGTGCCGATACCAAAAGTGCTCAAGCGGTCGTGGCCAAAGCGCCGGATACGCTCGTCATCCTTGCCTTCGAGAACATCCACCAGATAGTTGACGCCAAAACGCTGGCCGGTGCGATACACCGTGGAGAGCGCCTTTTGCGCGGCGACGGTGGCCTCCCAGGTCTCGGGTGGAATCTGGCAGTTGTCGCAGTTACCACAGGGTTCTTCCAGGGTCTCATCGAAATACGCCAGCAACGCCTGACGGCGGCAGGTGGAAAGTTCGCACAGTCCCAGCATCGCTTCCAGCTTCTGGTGTACCACACGCTTGTACTGCTCATCCGCATCGCTGTCCTGGGTCATCTGGCGCAGCATGATGACATCCTGCAAACCATACGCCATCCACGCATTGGCCGGCTCACCGTCGCGCCCGGCACGCCCGGTCTCCTGGTAGTAAGCTTCGATACTCTTGGGCAGATTCAGGTGCGCAACAAAACGCACATCGGGTTTGTCGATACCCATGCCAAAAGCGATCGTGGCAACAATGATGACGCCATCCTCACGCAGGAAACGCTCTTGATGCCGCTGCCTGGTCGCTGCCGGCAAACCCGCGTGGTAGGGCAATGCCACCCTGCCCTTACCCTCCAGCCAGGCCGCGATGCTCTCGACTTTCTTGCGTGACAGGCAGTAGACGATCCCCGCATCGTCAGGGTGCTCCTGCTGAAGAAAGCGCCACAGCTGATCACGGCTGTTTTGCCCCTCGGCAATCGCATAGCGGATATTGGGACGGTCGAAGCTGTTGATGAATACCCGGGCCTGCTGCAAACCGAGCTGCTGGATGATCTCTTCCCGGGTACGGGTGTCCGCCGTTGCCGTCAGCGCGATTCTCGGCACCTTGGGGTAACGCTCGTGCAAAATTCGTAACTGCTGGTATTCCTTTCGGAAATCATGCCCCCACTGAGATACGCAGTGGGCTTCGTCAATGGCAAAAAGCGACAACGGCGCGCGATCGAGCAAACCCAGCATGCGCTCCGTCAATAGCCGCTCCGGCGCAACGTAGAGAAGATCGATTTCGCCGCGAATCACCGCCTGTTCGATGTCGGCCTGGCTATCGTAGTCCAATGTCGAATTGAGAAACCCCGCGCGCACCCCCAGTTGCTGCAGCGCACTGACCTGATCCTGCATCAGCGCAATCAGCGGTGACACGACGATGGCGACACCATCGCGCAACAGCGCAGGGATCTGGAAACAGAGTGATTTACCACCCCCTGTTGGCATCAACGTCAATACATCCTCGCCGTCGAGCACCGCCTGGATGATCTCCTGCTGATGGTGGCGAAAGCTGTCGTAGCCGAAAACGTTCTGGAGCGTCTGGATTGCAGGCGTGGTCATGGTCAGGTGATTCGCAGGAGGAGCGCAGATTTTACCATCAGTAACAGCACGACACTTTCTCCAATCACGCAGGCACCATAGAATTTTCGCGACTTGATCGACCTCAATGCGGTAGCAGTCAGCAAAGTCGTACCTTATGCATACCGCCCGACCATCTTTCCATCAAGGAGAACCCCACCCATGCCGGTCGTCGACAAATCATCCATCTGCGTGGTCGAAGTCGATTCCATGAATCGAATCCACTATGAAGAAGCCGACATGCTCAATGAGCTGGACGAGCTGATGCAGGCACATGAAGCCGGAAACACCAGTGACGATGCACTGGACGCGAAACTCGATGAATTCCTGCAACACATGAGCGCCCATTTCCGCGGCGAGGAAGTGCAAATGCAGGCCATCAACTTTCCGCCATATCCGATTCACAAGAGTGAACACGACGCCCAGATTGCCTTGGCAAACGAGAAAATCGACAACTGGAAACAATCACGCGAACTGGGGCCGCTGGCGGCGTATCTGCGCAACGAACTGCCACAGTGGCTGGATCAGCATATCGCAACGATGGACAAGGTGACTGCCCGGTTCTTTGCCATGAACGGCAAGGAAGTCAGCCTCGATCTCTGAAGCGGCGAGAAAACCAGACGTAACTCTATTCAGTAGGTAGGAAAATAGAGCTGTGACTGCTAACGATACACCGGCGGCAAGCCTTCAGGACGGGTCTTGAAGCGCCGGTGCAACCACATGTACTGCTCGGGGTACTGGCGGACGATCTGCTCCAGCACCTCATTGCTCCTTCGTGCATCGGCGATGTCATCGCCCGAGGGATAATCATCGAGGGCGGGCATGATCCGAATCTCAAACCCCTTGTCGCCCGGCAGACGCACGGGAAAATAGGGGACGACCTTGGCCCCTGTTTTCGCCGCAAACTTTGCCGTGGCCGTCAGCGTCGCCGTCGGTACGCCCAGAAAGTCGGCGAACACCCCCTGTTTCAGCCCAAAATCCTGATCCGGCGCATACCAGACCGGATTGTTGTCGGCCAGACTGCGCAGCATGGCGCGCAAATCCTGACGCTTGAACACCAACCCGCCGTAACGACCGCGCCCCCGTAACATCAGCACTTCGACCAGCATATTACGCGAGCGTTTGTACATTGCGTATAGTGGTTTGCCGCGACGCGAGAGGGTTTCCGCCAGTATCTGGCCACCGATATCGAGCGCCATCATGTGGCCGGTCAGCAAAATCACGCCCTTGCCATGATCCAGCGCTTCCAGCAGATGCTCAAGGCCGGTGATCGTTCCCATGTCTCTGATCTGACGGTCACTCCCCCACCAGGAGACGCCGGTATCAAGAATGGCCATGCCGAGGTGCTGGAAATTCTCCTGCAGCAACGCTGTACGCGCGGCCGCATCGAGATCGGGGAAACAGAGCTGAAGATTGACTTCGGAAATGCGCCGGCGTTTACCAGCAAGGCGGTACAACAGCTTGCCCAAGGCACGACCAAGTAAGCAACGCCAGCGATAAGGCAGCAAGCTCGCCAGTCGCAACAGGCCAAAACCGAACCACAACAGCCAGTAGCGAGGCTTGAGGACTTCCCGCCAGGGAATGGCGGGGCGTGTCAAAACTTATGCGGCGCCATACGCCGACGCTTACCGCAACAGCGCCGAAACCGCCTTGAAGTGTTCATCGGCAGAATCACGCAACCATTCAAACAGAATCGATTCAGTTGGCGCAACAATCGCACCAGCATGGCGGAGACGAAAAAGCGCACTTTTCCAGTGCGCCATGCGCTGAGAGCAGACGGCATCATCGACGACAAATACCTCGAAACCGTCTTCGAGTAGCTCAACCGCTGTCTGTAGTACGCAAATGTGTGTCTCCATCCCGGTAATGACAACCTGGCGCTTATGTGTCTCGCGCAGCGCTTCATGAAAGGTTTGGTCGGAACAGCAGGAAAACCGCGTCTTGTCGAAATACTGCGCCGAAGGCGGCATGGCATTCTTCACCTTCTCCGTCGTCGGCCCCAGACCAAGCGGATATTGCTCGGTATAGAACACCGGGATATCGAGCATGGTGGTTGTACGCAATAAATGCTCAACATTGTCGACCATGCGACCGCGTGCCGGTTCCACCATGGCAGCCAGCAAACGATCCTGAATATCCACACACAGCAACAAGCTGTCTTCCTTGCGGCACAGTGGCGCCATAATTACATCCAGTTATTGATTTTTTCCAGATCCTCGGCTTTCAGAATACCCGCCGCCTGCCTCAAGCGAAGCGTGCTGACGATGTAGTCATATCGGGCCTTGGAATAGTCTCGTTGTGCACGATAGGTTTCACGCAATGATAGCAACACATCGACCGACGTTCGCGTACCCACTTCAAACCCTGCCTGGGTGGCTTTTGCTGCCGTCTCGGTGGAGGACAATGCCTGTTTAAGCGCCTTGACCCGACTGATGCCGGACTGAACTGTCAAAAACGAAGCGCGGGTCTGACGAATGATTTCCCTTTTCTGCAAGTCATATTGATGCTTTGCCTGGCGATGCAGTTCCGCCGCCTCGGCCACCTGCGCGCTGACCAGCCCACCGGAATAAATCGGGAGCTTGAGGCCAATTCCCAGGGTCTTGTCCGTTGCCTTACCCTTGCTGAAACCACCGCCGTCATCCTGCACGCCAGCCTCGGCCTTGAAACTGAGGATCGGCAAATGGCCGGCACGGCGTCGCTTCACTTCGCGTGCAGCCAGCTCCACCCCCATTTCCGCAGCCTTCAACACCACACTATTGGCGATCGCCTTTTCCACCCAGGCATCGATAGTGTCGGAATCAGGCGCTTTCGGGATAAAACTGTCCTTCAATCGCACCAAGTCATCCGGCAACTGCGCAACAATAACCCGCAAGGCCTCTCTGGCAACATCGACCTGATTGACAGCATCAATCTCTTGCGCCACCGCGAGGTCGTACTGCGCCTCGGATTCCTTGACATCGGTAATCGCGATCATGCCAACACTGAAGCGCTCGCGCGTCTCTTCGAGCTGACGCGAAATGGCTTCCTTTTCCGCTTGCGCAAAACGTAGATTGTCCTCGGCACTCAAAACGCCGAAATATGCCTCGGCGGTACGGACAATCAGATCTTGCCGTTCAGCCTCGATCTGCGCTGCGGCCTGCGCGATTTGCACATCCGCCTGGGAAGCGCGAATCCAGCTGGCACGATCGAACAGCACCTGATCGAGCCGGATGCCATAAGTTTTGCGACTGTATTTGTCGTCGGTAAACGCCGGATTGGCGTTGTCGTAGGAAATATCTTTCCTGTCGTAACCGGCGGATGCGTTGATTTGTGGCAACAGAGGCGCACGTGCTTGGGGTTTGGCCTGGAGTGCCGCCCGATACTTGGCCTCGGCCGCTGCCAGTGCCGCATCAGCCTCGGCTGCCTGACGATAGACCTCTACCAATGTATCCGACCATGCCAGCGGGGACATCATCCCCGATACGAAGAGGCTTCCCGCCACAAGGGTTCTCAAGCGATTCATCATTTCATCCCGTAAAATTGCGATCGCGCCAGTATATTAGAGTTTACTGAAAGACAACACTGACCGACTGCACGGTTTTATCTCTGACCTGCACATCAAATACTGTTGTCAGAGTAACTACTCAGTTACAGTTCTATTTTTCTATCTACTGACTAGTTACTCGTCAGAAAACGAAAGCGGGGCGTTTTTCCCTGCCGACCAGTGCCTTCAGATCCAGCTCGAACAATGTTTCCCGGGCAAAACTGCCATCAATGCTGCGAGTGATCAGCATTGCATTCATCAACGGTGCCTCCCCGACAACAACAAACAACCTTCCGCCCGGCTTGAGCTGTTTTTCAAAGCAGTCGTCGTATTCCGGCAGCGATCCGGTTACCGCAATCACATCGAAGTATCCCGGCGGTTCATTCCAGCCGAAAGCAGCATCACCCTGCTGCCAAGTCACATTGCCAACGCCCTGTGCGGCAGCCCGTGCCTTCGCTTGCTCTAGCAGATCCGCATGAATCTCGACCGTGAAAACATGCGAAGCGAGTGTCGCCATGCAAGCCGTCGGATACCCACTTCCAGTACCGATTTCGAGCACCACATCAGTCTGGCGGATTCTCAGCGCCTGCATCATCCGCCCCTCGACACGCGGCGGCATCATCGACTCACCATACCCGATCGGTAGTGCCAGGTCGGCGAATGCCAATGCACGATGCGCTTCATCGACGAACTTTTCACGCGGGATCGCCGCCATGACGTCAAGCACCCGCTGATCGAGCACATCCCATGGCCTGATCTGCTGCTCGATCATATTGAGTCGCGCGGTTTCGAGATCGAAATTTGTCATGACAAAGACCTGTATAGACATGGGATCAGCGAACAGTTTAGCCCGGATTTGCCAGCAGACCAACCGACGCACACCGACTTTGGCCCCTCGCACGCGCACTCCACCTCAGTTTGGCCGAAAAGCCGACCAAATGCCTTGCAACAGCAGTTTACGATCATTACAGTCGAAAAGCCTGAATCAACGCCTGTTGATCCCGGTGAAGGTGATTAAACACGCTGGTAACTACTGAGTATGTGATCCAATAGAACCATAACCACTCAGATCACGACTGAGTAGTTGCAGACATTGCTGCAAAATCAGAGTCTCCATTGAGACACCATAAAGCATGGAGGACGCATGCGCTCTTACGAAGAGACCGTCGAACGGGCCGCGGAACTGGTCAGGATGGTCATCCCGAAGCTCGCTTCGGCAAAACAACCGATCAATCCCATCAACTACGCCCTGTGGTACGAGTATTACCTTGGCCGCAACAAGGCACTGATGGACATCCTCGACACGCTGGTCACGGACACCGACAAATACACCAGCGAGGAAGCCGAGGAACTGTTTCGTCTGCACATTATGGGCACCAGCTCCGATCGCCTGGAGATGATCGGTAACAAGGTCAATAGCATCCTCGACAGCACCTCTGATCTGCTCAACGGGACAGACGAACATCTCAAACAGTTCAATCGCGAGATCACCCACACCAAGGATGTGCTCGACGAAGCCATCGATCCGGCCGAAATCCGTCCGCTGATCAGCGGGTTGATAGCCGCATCAGATTCCGTCATCACAACCAACAAAGAGCTATGTCAGCAGCTCTCAATTCGTAACGATGAAATCCAGCGGCTGCGGGAAGATATTGAAACCATTCGCGCCGAAGCCGCGCGCGATCCACTCACCGGTTTGGCCAATCGCAAGAGCTTCAACGAAGCACTGGCCAATGCCCTGAGCGAGAACCGCGAACAAGATCGATACTGCTGCCTGATCATCGTCGACATTGATCGCTTCAAGGTGATCAACGACACCTTCGGCCATCTGGTCGGGGACCGCGTCATACGGTTCATCGCAAGCACACTCACCGATTCGGTGAAAGGTCGCGACACCGTTGCACGATTTGGGGGCGAAGAGTTCTGTGTCATTCTGCCCAACACCCACCCGGACGGCGCACAGGTGGTCGCCGAAAGCATTCGCAAGACCATCGAACAAGCACGGCTGCGTCGCAGCAAAGACGGTGAATTGCTTGGAAAGATCACCGTCTCACTGGGTGTCGCCTGGGCCAAATCGGGGCAAGCCCCCGACGCCCTCATCGACCTCGCCGATCAGGCCCTCTATCAAGCAAAACGCAGTGGACGCAACCGCGTCGTGCTTGGTGGGCAGTGCCAGGATGTGCCGGCCACAGCAGCGGCCGGATAATTCATGTCACCATAAAAAAACGCCCCGATGGGGCGTTTTTTTATCCGCAACTTGTGGGCCGCCAACGCTGCCCCTCGCGGCTACTTGAGCTTTTCCTTGATGCGAGCGGCCTTGCCAGTACGTCCGCGGAGATAATATAGCTTGGCCCGACGTACGTCACCACGACGCTTGACCTTGATGCCAGCAACCATCGGGCTGTGTGTTTGAAAAACACGCTCAACGCCTTCACCATGAGAAATCTTGCGCACAGTGAAAGACGAGTTGAGGCCGCGGTTGCGAACTGCAATCACCACGCCTTCGAACGCCTGCAAACGCTCGCGGTCACCTTCTTTGACTTTTACGTCGACGACAACCGTATCACCCGGAGCGAACTCGGGGATATCGGACTTAAGCTGTTCTGCTTCCAGTTGATCGATGATGTTCATGCTTTTCAATACCCTAATCTGCAAATCCAACCCGCCTTTGAAATCAGCCATCTGCCGACTTTCAAGTTCGGGAACCTGTCTTCAATTTCGCCAGGATCTGCCGGTCCCTGTCGCTGAGTTCAGCGCTATCCAGCAAATCAGGCCGCCATTCCAGCGTCGCCTTCAGCGACTGCTCGTGCCGCCATTGTTCGATATTGCCATGATGCCCACTAAGCAATACATCCGGCACCCGTCTTCCATCAATGACTTCTGGCCGCGAAAAATGCGGATAGTCCAGCAAGCCATTCATGAATGAATCCTGCTGCGCCGAATCCTTGTGCCCCAGCGCGCCTGGCAACTGACGAACGACTGCATCGATCAACAGCATGGCTGGCAACTCACCGCCACTGAGAACGTAGTCGCCCACCGAAATTTCCTCGTCGACGTGCGCTTCAATGAAACGCTCGTCGATGCCCTCGTATCTACCGGCGATCAGAATGAGCCTTGCCTCACTGGCCATCCGGTTGACTGTCGCCTGCTCCAGGCGCCGCCCTCGTGGTGACAGATAAACCACCTTCGCCTCAGTGGGATCATCTCGGCGGGCGGCTTCGAGCGCATCGGTCAAGGGCCGATACAACATCACCATGCCAGGGCCACCACCATAGGGCCGGTCATCGACGGTGTGATGGACATCGTTCGTAAAATCTCGCGGATTCCAGGTTTCCAAATGGAAAATCCCGTTATCCGATGCCCTGCTCGTGACCCCATGAGTCGCTACCTGCCTGACCAGCTCGGGAAATAACGTGATCACATCGAACCGCATCACACGCTACTCCGCTTGCAGATAGTCCAGCTCCCAGTCAACGATGATCTCACCCGCATCGAGATCGACCGATTTCACAATCTGCGGCTGGGAAAACGGCACCAACCTCTCGATGTCGCCACGAATCACCAGCACATCATCTGCGCCGGTTTCCAATAAACCGGTTACCTCGCCAAGCGATTCGCCGGCCAGGTTCCGAACCTGCATGCCGATCAGGTCCGACCAGTAGTATTCACCTCTTCCAAGGGTATCGAGCTGTTCGCGACGTATCGCCACCTCGACATCCCGCATGGCCAGCGCTTGATCGCGATCGCCAATACCGTCGAGGCTGACAACAATGCTCTTGCCTTGTTTGCGACCGTCAATGACTTTGACGCTTCGCCATTCACCGTCCTGCCTGAGTAGCCAAGGGTTGTAGCTAAGGATGTTTTCTCTTGGCTGAGTCCAGGAATACACCTTCAACCATCCTTTGACGCCGTGAGGCCCCATCAGTTTACCCACGACGACGGGGCTATTCCTGTCAGGCATTGCCGCGAACCTGGATCAGGCAGCAGCCTCTTCAGTCGCGGGCGCGGCTTTTTTCGCTTGTTTCCAAAGCGCCGCTGCGCGATCGCTCATTTGTGCGCCCTTGCCCAGCCAATGCTCAACACGATCCTTGTCCAAGTGCAGACGCACTTCCTGGCCACGAGCCATGGGATTGAAATAGCCCAGACGCTCGATATAGCCGCTATCACGACGCTTGCGGGAATCGGTAACTACAATGTGATAAAACGGATGACGCTTTGCACCACCTCTAGCCAAACGAATAACGACCATAGTCTATATCAACCTGATACTGTGAAATTATCGGCGCCAACATGACGCCGACTCAAAGAGACGCGCGATTCTACGTGACTACTCCGCACGATTCAACAATAGTTTGGGCTATCCACAACTGCCTCAGAACGGCATACCGCCCATGCCCCCACCTCCCATACCGCCGGGTGGCATGCGGCCTTTCATCGCGCGCATCATGTTTTTCATGTTGCCGCCCTTGCCAAACTTCTTCATTGCCTTGCGCATTTGCAGATGTTGCTTCATCAGTCGGTTCACTTCCTGAATCTGGGTGCCGGAGCCATTGGCAATCCGGCGCTTGCGTGACCCTTTGATGATGTCGGGAAAGCGGCGCTCCTGTGGCGTCATGGAATTAATGATCGCGATCATGCGATCGAACTGACGGTCATCGAGCTGTTTCTTCGCCGCTTCCGGGATACTGGACATGCCGGGCAGTTTGTCCATCAAGCCAGACAAGCCCCCCATCTTCTGCATCTGCAGCAGTTGTTCACGCAGGTCGTTCATATCGAAATTCTTGCCACGCTTGATCTTGCGGGCAAGCTTGGCGGCCTTCTGGTGATCGACCTTTTCCTGCGCTTCCTCGACCAGACTGACGATATCGCCCATGCCCAGGATGCGCGATGCCACGCGATCAGGGTAGAACGGCTCCAGCGCATGCGACTTCTCGCCGGTACCCATAAACTTGATCGGCCGGCCAGTAATTTGCCGCACCGACAGCGCGGCACCACCACGCGCATCACCATCGGCTTTTGTCAACACGACGCCAGTCAACGGCAGTGCGTCACCGAATGCCTTGGCCGTGTTGGCCGCATCCTGACCGGTCATGCTGTCGACGACGAAGAGGGTTTCCACGGGCTCGATCGCCGTGTGGATGCGCTTGATCTCGTCCATCATCGCATCATCGATATGCAGGCGGCCCGCGGTATCGACCAACAACACATCCTTGAGCTGCTTGCGTGCGTCCGCGATGGCTGCTTTGGCGATTTTGACGGGGTCGTCGTTGACCGTCGACGGGAAGAAGCTCGCGCCGGTCTCCTTCGCCAGCGTTTGCAACTGGTCGATTGCCGCCGGACGATAGACGTCGGTACTGACTACCATCACCGACTTGCCAGCCTTTTCCTGCAACCAGCGCGCCAGTTTACCGATACTGGTCGTCTTGCCCGCACCTTGCAGGCCGGCTACCAGCACCACTGCCGGCGGCTGGGCGGCGAGGTTCAAACCCTCGTTCGCCTCACCCATCAGCGCCACGAGTTCGTCGTTGACGATCTTGATGAACGCCTGACCAGGCGTCAGGCTGTTGAGTACCTCTTTGCCAATCGCACGATCCTTGACGCGGGCAATGAAATCCTTGACCACTGGTAGCGCCACATCGGCTTCGAGCAGGGCCATGCGCACTTCACGCAGGGCATCCTGGATATTGTCTTCGGTCAATCGCGCCTGGCCGCGCAGACGCTTGACCGTCGACGTCAGGCGTTCACTTAAACTGTCAAACATTCAAACTCCAACAGACATATATATGTGTTTGAACCCATCCGGCAATTCCATTTATCGGGGCAGCCATGCCGTCACGGCAATAATCGTCCACCCATGGCGGAATTGCGCTAGAATCGGGCGAATACGTTTCCGGGAATAATGCACGTTCATGGCAGATATCGCTACCCTCATTGCGTCAGCGGGATACCTGATCACTGCCCTGCTGATCTACCTTTACATCCGGCGCGGCAAAGCGTCACGAACATTGGCGGCAAGCTTCGGCGCCATGTGGGCCGCCGCCCTCTTCTTCCATGCTATCGCCCTGGGGCAGTCACTGTTGTCACCGGTCGGGCTCGACCTTAGCTTTCACAATGCCATTTCGATCGTTGTCTGGCTGGTCAGCCTGCTGCTATTCATCACCAGTATGCGCTGCCCGATGGAGATCATCGGCATTCCCACGCTGGGCATTGGCGCCCTCCTGATTGCCGCCGGCGTGTTTCATCCCGACCTGAAGGCCCAGATCGTCCAGGGCGAACCGGGGCTGGAATGGCACGTGCTCGGTTCACTCCTGGCATTTGCACTGTTTACGCTGGCAGCGGTGCAGGCCGTGGTGCTGGCCTATCAGGATCATCGCCTGCGCAACCATCAACTGAAAGGCTGGGTCGGCCATCTACCGTCGCTGCAGTTCATGGAGAGCTTTCTGTTCCAGCTCATTGGCCTGGGATTTGTCCTGTTGACGCTGTCGCTGATCAGCGGCTGGCTGTTCGTCGAAGACCTGCTTGCCCAGCACCTCATCCACAAGACCGCGCTTTCACTGCTCGCATGGGTGATTTTTGGCACCCTGTTGCTTGGTCGCACATTTGCGGGCTGGCGGGGCAGAACGGCTGTCAGACTGACGCTATTCGGCTTCTCCTTGCTGACACTGGCTTATTTCGGCAGCAAGCTGGTGGTGGAGATCATTCTTGGTCGCTAGACGCATTGACTCGTAATGGCTGACATTCCTCTGAGCGTGCTGTTCGGTGCGCTAGTCGTCCTGCTGGGCCTGTCGGCCTTCTTTTCCGGTTCGGAAACGGCATTGATGTCGTTGAACCCCTATCGCCTCAAACACATGGCGGATCAGGGGCATCCCGGTGCCAAACGCGCCTGGAAGCTGCTGCAGCAACCCGACCGACTGATCGGGCTGATCCTGCTGGGCAACAATTTCATCAATATCATCATCACCCAGCTGGCTACCTTCATCGGCTATCGGCTGTTCGATGACTCGGGCATTGCCATCGCCACCGGGGTGCTGACACTGGTATTACTGATCTTTGCCGAAGTCGCCCCGAAAACACTCGGCGCACTGCATGCCGAGAAACTTGCCTACCCTGCGGCGTTCATCTACACCCCGCTGCTGAAGCTGGCCTATCCAATGGTCTGGCTAATCAACTGGATGGCCAATGGCGTACTCGCGCTGATTGGTGTGCCGACGCAGATCCACAATGGCAATGCACTCAGCCACGAAGAGTTGAAAAGCGTCGTCAAGGAGGCCGGTGAGCACATTGATCAGAGCCACCAGGAAATGCTGCTGCGGGTACTCGAACTCGAAGAAGCCTCCGTCAAGGACATCATGATCCCGCGCGCGGAGATCGAAGGCATCGACCTGGAGTGGCCACCCGAAGAGATCGAAGAGACCATCATGCAATCCAATTACACGCGTATGCCGGTCTACGTGGGCAACATCAACAATATCGTCGGCTATATCCACATGCGCCGTATTCTGTCGCTGGCCAATGCCGATATGCTCGACCGCGAGCATATCGAAAAGCACATGCGCAAGCCCTACTTCATCCCTGAAAGCACATCGCTGACACAACAGCTACTCAATTTCAAAAAGGCGCGCCGCAGCCACGCCATCGTCGTCGATGAATATGGCGACGTGCAGGGACTGGTGACGATGGAAGACCTGCTCGGCGAGATCGTTGGCGAATTCACGCTCGACTCCGGCGTATTGTCGGAAATCCTGCCGCAGAACGATGGTAGCTACATCGTTGAAGGCAGCATCAATATCCGCCAGCTCAACCGCAGCCTGAACATGAATCTGCCTGACGAGGGACCGCACACACTCAACGGGCTGATCACCGAGTACCTGGAAGCCATCCCCGACGCCCCCACCTGCGTCATGATCAATGGCTACCCCCTGGAAATCACCAAAACCACCGACAACTCCATCGCCCTGGTCCGGGTCTGGCTGGAGCGCAAGCAGGATGCGGGCGACGATGGCGAAAGCTAAGCTCCAATTCCGCTGTCAGGATTGTGGCTCGCTGCAACCCAAGTGGATGGGCCAGTGCCCTGACTGCAATGCCTGGAACTCGCTGGTCGAAGAAACAGCGAGTACATCCAAACCGGCAGGAACCAACCGCTTCGCCGGTTACGCCGGCAGCAACAGCATCCAGAAACTGCACGAGGTCGATCTCTCCGCAGCGCCGCGCATCAGCAGCGGCCTGTCCGAGCTGGACCGCGTCATGGGCGGTGGCATCACCGGCGGCTCGGTGACGCTGATCGGCGGCGACCCCGGCATCGGCAAATCAACGCTGCTGATCCAGACGCTGGCCTATTTGCAAGGCGTTCCCGCGCTCTATGTATCCGGTGAGGAATCTGCCCAGCAGATCAGCATGCGCGCCCACCGCCTTGGGCTCAAGGCTGACCATATCGAGCTGTACACCGAAACCTGCGTCGAAAATATCATCGCCACCATT
>CAZQXF010000017.1:0-16111 GCA_964596975.1 uncultured Thiotrichales bacterium
GTGGGTGATGCCCATGTCGAGGTCGTCCACTACCACGGTGAGGTTGTACGTGGGGGTGCCATCGGCACGGGCGATGATCAGGTCATCCAGCTCGCGGTTGTCCACCACCACCCTGCCCTTCACCATGTCATCAATTTCGACGACACCTTCCAATGGCGTCTTGAAGCGAATGACGGGCTGAACACCGTCCGGCGGAATGCCGCAAAAATCGCGATAGCGGCCATCGTAACGGGGCTTTTCCTTGCGCGCCATCTGCTGTTCGCGCAGCGCGTCCAGCTCTTCCTTGCTGCAATAGCAGTAATAGGCCTGATCATTGTCAAGCAGTTGCTGGATGACTTCTTTATAGCGCTCCATGCGCTGTGTCTGATAGAACGGGCCTTCGTCGTAGTCGAGCCCGAGCCAGGCCATGCCATCGAGAATCACCTGCACCGATGCTTCCGTCGAGCGCTCGCGGTCGGTGTCTTCGATGCGCAGGATGAACTTGCCGCCATGCTTGCGGGCATAGAGCCAGGAAAACAGCGCGGTGCGGGCGCCGCCAATGTGAAGATAGCCGGTGGGGCTGGGAGCAAAACGGGTGCGAACGGTCATGGCTGACTCGGGAAGTTGCGGAGCGGGGATGGTAGCAAAGCCGCCAGCCCTAATAAATCGCCAATAGCAGCTGCATGATTGCTGCGGCGAATATCCCCGCCAGCAAATCGTCCACCATGATGCCAAAACCACCCTCGACGCGGCGGTCGAGCCAGCGAATGGGCCAGGGCTTGAGAATATCGAACAGGCGAAACAGCGCAAACCCAAGCAACAGCCATTGCCATTGAAGCGGCACGGCGATCATGGTCACGAGGTAACCGACGATTTCGTCCCAGACGATGCCCGGATGGTCATGCACGCCCAGGCTGGCCGATGAGCGCTCGCAGATCCACACGCCCACCACGAACAGCAGCAGCGTGATCAGCAAATACAGCGCTAGCGATAGTCCCGCCATGGCGATAAAAAACGGGATACCGACCAGTGTGCCGAAGGTGCCGGGCGCGACCGGTGCCAGCCCGGCGCCGCCGCCGAAGGCTAACCAGTGTACCGGGCTGCTGAATACCGTCCCGGCGGGTATCTTGTCAGGTCGAGTCTTCAAAAGTGCGTATACCCCCGTGGGGCGAAGTCGAAAATGGAACCATCGTGCTGTTTCAGTATCATGCCGTTCCCCGCCATGATCCGACCCACTGGCGTTATCGGGCAGTCGAGATTGTCGGCGATACCATTGATTACGTCACGCTGGGCCGGCGCTGCGGTGAAAATGAGTTCATAGTCGTCACCACCGGCAAGCGCCAAGCGCCAATCCCGCACATCGACCCAGCGCCTCCCTGCTGTCGACAACGGCAGGCGCGCCAACTCGATTTCGGCCCCACAGTCACTGGCTGTCAAAATATGACCGAGATCGGCGGCAAAACCGTCGGAGCAATCAATCATGGCATTGACGAACGGTGCCAGCGAACGACCAGCGACGTTGCGCGGCTGCGGGCGGTTGAGGCGCTCGATGCATCGGGCAATGGCAGCGTCGGCGAACATTGCCCCGGGCACGTCTCCCTGGAGGTACTTCAACCCCAGCGCCGCGTCACCCAGCGCTCCGGTGACATAGACATCATCGCCGACTTTGGCACCCGCGCGGCGCACCGCCGCGCCGCGCCTGACCAGCCCCATGGCCTGGATGCCGATTGCCAGCGGGCCGCGGGTAGTGTCACCCCCGATCAGCACCACGGACGCATCCGTTTCGAGCTGCGCCAGCCCAGCGGAAAAGCCGGACAACCAGGCATCATTCGCCTCAGGCATGGTCAGCGCCAGCGTGTACCAGCGAGGTACCGCGCCCATCGCCGCGAGATCGCTGAGATTCACCGCCAGTGACTTGTAGCCAATATCCTCAGAGCTGGTTTGCTCGGGAAAATGGACGCCGGCGACCAGTGTATCAGCCGTGACCACCAGCTGGTGATCCGCTGGTATATCGACGACAGCGGCGTCGTCTCCGATGCCAACAGCGAGTCCTGGCTGATTCTGTTGTCTATTGAAATACCGACCGATGAGGTCGAATTCACCGAGCGGCATCAGCGGCCCTTGGCTGCCTGCTTTTCCAGCGCCCGAAACTGCGGCACCAGTTTGTCAACGACGCCATTGACCATCTTGTAGGCATCAGTCGCACCAAACTTCTTGGTCAGCGCAACGGCCTCGTTGATGACGACTTTGAACGGCACTGACGGCTCGTGCGCCATCTCCCAGGCAGCGATCTGCAGCACGGCATGGGAGACCGGGTCGAGCGTCTCGATGCCACGCACGATGTGGGGCGCGAGATAGCCATCCAGCTCCTCGTGGCGCTCGATCACCTCATGCACAATACGGTCAAAATAATCGGGATCGGCCTTGGGGTAGTCGATATCGTCCTTGAACTGCAGACAGATCTGGCCAGCAGGATGATCCGTCAGATGCCACTGATACAGTGCCTGCATTGCCAGCCGACGCGCCATGCTACGGCGCTGATTTTCTCGCCGTGCGGCGTTACTCGCGTGATATTTCATCATTGACTAAAAACCTTGCAACCGCCAGAAACACCCTGCCTCCCCGAAGGGGCGAAGGTTTGGGCGAGTGAAAATGAGCGTAGCTCGTGAACTGAACAGTGGGGGTGGCCGCAACGCGGTGGAATCCTACCCTCTCCCCAACCCCTCTCCCTGGCAGGGAGAGGGACTTTTTACCGGCAGCACCTATCAAAAACGCCCCTTCTCCCCCACGAGGGGAGAAGGCTGGGATGAGGGGGGACGAGCGTAGCTCGGGCATGGCGCTAGGCATTGATCTTCTGCAGCAGACTCACCATTTCGATGGCGCCCGCTGCGGCTTCCGCTCCCTTGTTACCTGCCTTCGTACCAGCACGTTCGATGGCCTGCTCAATGGTATTGGTCGTCAGAATGGCATTGATAACGGGAAGCCCGAACTCCAACGATACCTGGGCCAGCCCTTTCGAGCTTTCGCTGGCAACGAGATCGAAATGCGGTGTGGCGCCACGAATGACGGCGCCCAGCGCGACAATGGCATCATATTTACCGGTTTTTGCCATGGCGGTTGCAGCGAGGGGTATTTCCAGCGCGCCCGGGACGTAGACGAGATCATAACTGGCATCGGGGCCGAGCTGACGATTCAGGGTATCTTTCGCGCCTTCGACAAGGCTCTGGACGATGAAGCTGTTAAATCTGGAAGCGATCAGACCAATATTGGCCTGATCAAGGCGGAAATCGCCTTCAATGATATTGATGTTTGCCATAGATGCTTTCCCATTAAATCAGCGGGAAAGCCTATCACAACAGGGCAGGCTAATCAGTTGGCGAAAAACCGCTGCGGCGGCGCCATGCTGGTCACGTTGCCTGCCGGCTGATCCTCTTTGGTGGCTTTTTCGAATCTGAGTGCATAGCGACCGACTTCGATCACATCACCATCTTCCAGCAACTTCGATTCGACCTTCTCACCATTGACCATTGTGCCGTTGGTGCTGTTGAGATCTTCGATCAGATAACCTTCAGGCGTTTTCAGCAACTGGCAGTGCTTGCCGCTGACCGACTTCTGGTCGATCTTGAGGTCACAAAGATGGCTGCGCCCCACCAGCACCCGATCCTTGTTCAATGGCTCGACAGACAGCAGGGTGCCATGCTTGAACACCTGCAACTGATATCCCGACGCATCGCCTTTCGATTCATTGCGGAAGCTGGAACGGGTAGCATAAGGATCCCATTGCAAATCCTCGATCGCCGAGGCCATGTCTTCCTGCGTGACCTTGTCATGATCACGGGAATAAGCCGTCAGCAACGCCGTATCACACAAGGTGTTGATCAGCCTGGGAATACCCCCGGTGTATTCAATGACGGTGCTGAGCAGCTCATCTGGAAACAGATCGTTCGGCAACTCGATGTCTTCCTCATTCACCTGATAGGTTAGTAACTTGGCAGCGGGCGATACCGGCGTAAATTTTGCTGCCGAAGCTGTCGCCAGACGAAAGCGGATATACGAGCGGACTTCGTCAAACCCCAGACCGTCGAGATGAAATCGCAACCGGATGCGCTGAAACAGCTGTTCCATGCTGGGGCGCGCAAGCACACGACGCAGTTCAGGCTGTCCAACCAGGAAGATGTTCAGCAGCTTTTCCCGATTGGAGTCGAAGCCGGACATCAACCGAATTTCTTCGAGTACGCGCTCATCAAGATTCTGCGCTTCATCGATGACCACGACGACCGTCTCGCCCTCTTCGTACTTACGCTGCAAAAAGTGGTTGAGCATGCTCAACAGCTCGACCTTCGACTGCGTATGGAACGGGTTGACGCCAAGCTGATCGAGCAATGCCTGAATGAACTCCACTTCATTCAGCTGGGTCTGGTGAATCTTGGCGACCGTAATTTTGGAACCCGCCTCTTCCAGCATTTTCTGGATCAAGGTGGTTTTGCCGGTACCAATTTCGCCGGTAATCACGATAAAACTGTCACGACTCCACAGCACATAGTCCATGTAGTTTTTGGCCGTGCTATGCGCCAGACTCGGGTAGAAGAACTTGGAGTCGGGCGACAGGCGGAACGGATCGGATTCGAGGTTGAAATGCTCTAGATACATGATTAGAACCGCTTGGATTGCCCCTTGTACTCGACCGTCAGGTACACCACGCTGTCGTCATACTTCTGCGTCAACTGCTTGGTCTTCGGGTCACGAATATCACTGTCATTTTCCGTACTGTACGCACCGGCGACAACGTTCAGACTATCGGTAATAGCATAGCTAATCCCGAAACTGGGCGACGTCGTATCGGCAAAAGTACCATTGGGGTTGTTGGGGAATTCGGTGCGTGACTGATAGTAATCCAGCCACAGCGTCATGCGCTCCGACACGAGGTAGCTAAGACCGATACCCCCACCCTTTTCATCACCATCATCTGCGGCATTGAGCAGGAAGCCACTACTGCCGGCAAAGGCGCTCAATGTCAGGCCGATCCTGGCACCATTGTAGCCATAGTCGAGTTCCGTCCGCTCGGTCTCGTAAACACCGACACCGACGATCTTCCCCGGATCGATCGTCCGCGTTTCACTGACATCGAGCAGGCGCGAATAGAAAGGATCATAGGCGTCCATCGCCGGATCGGTATACTTGTTCGAGTAAGTTGCACTCCAGGAGTGCAAGGCACCTTCATAGCTGCTGACTTTCAATGCCAGCGCTGGTGCCGACTCACTGGCGCCAATCTCGTAGTCGACATAGTTGACCCCGGCACGCACATCCAGCTCTCCGAACGGCATCTCCCGGTTATACCTGGCGACAATGGAAACCAGATCGTAGTCGATCAGGTAGTCCTCTTCGAACTTGACGGAGGAGAGACTGCCTTCGACACCGGCGCTGCTGTATTCGTTGAGCGCCCGCGTCAGGGTGCCGGTCGTGATGAGGCGCTGATTGTCCTGGTCGGACTCAGAATAGTAGACATCTGCCAGCCGCAACTTGGCGAGACCGTCGTACAAGCCGCGAGCGAAAACAAAATCAGGCCCGGTTGCCAGCACATTGAACACCTGGCGATTGTCCGGCGTGTCTGCACCCACGGTCGTAATCCGCTGCGCATAGGCGTAGTCCTCGACAACCCACGAGAGGCGGTTCGGCTGGATCGTCCAGTCCAGTGTCGCATCGATTGTCGGCAGGAATTGCGTATCGAAGGTATTCTTGCTGTACGACTCCTGTAGCAGCAGCACATCAGCCCGCGCCTTCAAGTCAGTCGTATCTTCCTTGAAAGTAAAACCGAAGTAAGGCCGCATCAAGGTGTCGGACACTTCCTTGTCAGGATCATCGGTTCGGTTGGCATTGGAGTGATTCTCCATTGTGATGCCCAAACGCGGAATAAACTCCTTCGCCTGGACACCGGCAGAAGACAGCAGGCAGGCCGCCACAATCGCCGGCGCCAGATTTCGAAAACGAACCACCATACAGCCCCGCTTATTTCATTAAACCAGAAAGAAACTTCGGCATGCGCGGCAAGCCGCCCAGAACCACGCCGAGGAGCTTCTCCTGGTCGAGTTTGCTCACTGCCTTCCTGATTCTTGATTCCGAGACCTTTCCATAGGGCACGTAGAGAACGGTAAAATCTGCATACTCGTTCAGCAGCTCGACATCCGCCACCCTGTCGACCGACGGCGCATCCATCACGGTAAAGCGCTCGCGGGGGTAACGCCGCGTGATGTCCTTGATCAGAATTCGCATGCGCGTCGAACGAATGAAATCGAATCCCATCACATCCGTGGTGCCGAATGGAATGATGCGCATTCTCGGCACCCCCGTCGGCAGGATCACATCTTTCGCCGTCATCACGTCACTGGCCACAAAGTCCGCCAGCCCGGCAACCTCGTCAGCGTCTCCCCATAGCTTGTCCTTCGTTGCCCGAAGCTCAAGCAGCAGGGATGTCTTGTTTTCATCCATGGCGAAAACCGCCGCCAGATTGCGCGCAAAATACGACGGCTGCTCCTCGTCACTGACCGATGTCACCAAAATCGTAGCACCCAGACCAGGACGACGCAGGGTGATCCGGTTGCGCAGATCCTTCAGCAGCAGGGCCGCGTCTTCGTTGGTTTCATCACCTTCGACCACAAAGTGATTTGCCGCCAGCTCTTCTTTCGTGAAGACGAATGGCTGATACATGCGACTGATCTGGTCGCGCGCCTCGACGCTGCGGACAATGATGCCGTCTTCATACTCGAAGCGACGTTGCTGCGTCGTGTTGTCGTGACGCGTATCAACGATCGCGCCATCACCACCGCCGCCCGGCCCCGTGACTTTCTTTAGTGCGCGTCCAAAAGAATCCGACATGACTCAACCCACCCGTTATTTCAAGAAATCGGGAGATACCCGCAGGTACCCCACGATTGCGATTATGATAAAGGTTAGCCAAATGCGCAGGCGTATACCACGATTCAGCCGCCTCTCCACCAGCAGATCCTTGTCATTGGCTATGGCGCTGATTGCCCCCAACACCGGCACATTGAGCCGCGCTTGTACCAGCTCGGGCGACTTCACCGTGCCATCGACAATCTGATACAGATACACCAGCGCTGCCGGTGTCAGCAGCCCCAACAGCAATCCCGCAAGCACGAAATGAATAAAGCGAAAGCCTGTGGGTGTCGTTGGCAAAAATGCCGGCTGGTCGATCTTGATGTTCAAGCCCTTATGCTGGTCATCGACTTCTTTATCAAAACGTGCTGATTCACGACGCTTCAACAGGCTTTCGTACAACTGCTTGTTGACCTCGTAATCACGCGTCAATTCAGCGAGTTGGGCATCGTTCTCGTTGACCAGTGTTCCTTTCTTCCGTTCCGCCTCGATATTGGCTCTGGTTTCCTCGATCCGGGTCTGCAGAGTTGCGATTCGCGTTCTCGTATCGGCAAGCTGCAAGCGAATGTCCTGATAGACCTTGTTGGCCTTGATATCGATGCCCGCCAAATCCATCGAATCACCGCGCTTCTCCTCATCGATTTGGCGACGCACATCCTCGATCTGACGTTTGACGGCGATGATCTCGGGGTAAGTCTCGGTATAGTCGAGCCGCAGTTTGGCCAGGCGATTCTGTAGCAATTCGAGCTTTTCCACATATTGGGATTGCCTTGCCAGACTGACGGTAGCCTTCACCTCACCCTGCAGCTGTCGCTCAAGGCTGGCTTTTCTGATCAACTCTTCCTTCAAATCAAGTTCTGCCTGGTCGATCACCAACTGCAAACGTTCAATCCGCCCCGAAACCGCCGCCTCGGAACCAACACCCTTGGAGAGCTTGTCGGATTTGAATCGCTTCAATCGTTCTTCTGCTTCCAGCAGCTTCTTGTGGTACGTCTTGACCTGCTCATCGATGAACTCGAAGGCCTCGCCACTCTCTTTTGCCTGGTAGCCATGCGTCGAATCGATAAAGATATCGGTCAACCGTGTCGCAACCTCCTTGGCCATGGCAGGATCGGGATCACGGAACTCAACCTTGATGTAGTTCTTGCTTTCACCCAGCATACTGACCTTGGTATTCGCCTTGAGCTTCTCCAGACGCACTTCCTGCTCGACCGTCTCGATCTTGTCGTCGATCTCGCCGAGCGCCTGCATCAGGCTGGTCATGGTCTTGCGGCTATGGAGAATTTCCTTGGCCACCTTGGCCCAATCAGGGTTCCCCTGAGCTGTGGCGCCATCGGCCAGCAACGGCGCAATCTGGGATCGCGCATCAAACAGCAGCGTTGAATACGAAGCGTACATGTTCGGCTTGAAGTAGCCGATCCCGGTGAACGTCAACGCGATCACCGAAAACAGCGTCGCGACCCACCACCGGTACTGCACCATGTTGCGCAGAAATAGTTTGAAGTCTGTTTCGACCGAATATCGCATTTAATTCCCTATCAAACGGCTCTGAGTCCGAACTTGTTGTTTAATGGATCTGGCGCGTAACGACCAGATCAGAATGCTCGTTCCGGAACGGTGATCACATCCCCAGGCAGCAATGGGTAGTTGGTTGCCAGGTCACCCTTCTTCAGGATGCGCTTCAAGCGCACACGATAGACCTTGCGCTGGCCGCCGTCCTTGCGATAGAGCTTGGTCCCATCGGCACTGGCAAACTTGTTGACGCCACCCGCTTCAAGCACCGCGTCCAATACCGTCATGCCCTGTCGGTATTGCAGCGACTTGGGCTTGACGACAGCCCCCGTGATGCGGATGCGCGAAAGAAACTCGTCGCTCTCCAGCTTGGTCAACATGACCGTGACCTGCGGGTCGCGCAGAAACACCGACAGTTTGTCCTTGATCAAGCTTGCTACCGCGGTAGGTGTCTTGCCACCGACCGGCACGTCACCAATCAG
Organism: uncultured Thiotrichales bacterium; assembly: GCA_964596975.1. Classification (GTDB taxonomy): domain Bacteria; phylum Pseudomonadota; class Gammaproteobacteria; order UWMA-0217; family UWMA-0217; genus JALSHZ01. Next base: position 8,868 of record CAZQXF010000017.1, read on the forward strand.
CGGAACCGAAATATTACCGTCCGGCCGCACCGGAACGGTCACGGACAGATCCGGGTTTTTCCAGACACTGACCTTGACCTCGTCGTCTACCCCAATGCGGTATTCCTCTGCGTTGCGGTAAGCAGCAGCAACAGCATCATTGATAATGGCGTTGTTGCCTGCATTCGCCGCCTTGACCGGCCCTGAGCCGGTGGACTCACAACCTGACAGCATCGCCAGCAGCAGGAGCAATGCAACGTTTAGAAACGAAAATGACCTCATCCGAGTAAACCTCAATTGTTAACAATATCTTCTATATTCCTGATAGATCGGGAATTTCACTCCCAACATCAGAGACAGCCATGGCGGACAAAAATTCAATCTGACCGACAAACACCAGAGTATAAGACAGTCAACCCGATTAAATAACTGTTTTCACTAGGTTTTATAGTCGTATGCGAATCATCTGGCCACTGGGTTCAGGAAAGACCAACCCCATCCGCAATGTCAAACTGCCGTCTTGTTTACGACACAGCCCAATCGCCGGACTACGCTGCTCCCTCCTCAGAAACCCGTGTTACGAGCAACGTTTCACATCAGGCAAGCATCAGGGGGGACCAGTATAGGCAACCCCGCCAGCGAAAAAGACGAACCGCGACACGTTTTTCACCCCTACCAACGCGCCCGCCAGCCGACAAATCAACTTCCTGCTATGCGCTTAACAGTCAGGTCTCAGCGGCAGCGACTGGCGGAACGCCCTCTCACCCATAGCGGCAACTTTCTGTCAGCACACTTGAAAAATGACTGGCCAGCAGCATGCCAATCACCTGGCGGCGTGGTCAAACCCCAACACCACCCCAAACACACTCTATATGAACAGCCGTTTCCGCCGGATGCATGGATAACCGCGTCACACTCAGACAACAACTGTCACCCATTTTCCCCAAGGCGGCCCGTTTGTTGCACGCAGACAAGCGAAAACACCAGCAAACGGATACATGATGCAACTCTCGATAAAACACCAAATCGTCCTGACGCTGTCGCTCGTGATTGGCGCACTGATCACTGTCGGCGGAATCGGGCTGTGGAAGCTTTCGCACAACCTGCAGGAATCACAAACCGTCTTTGCTGATGGCCTCAAAGCCATCAGCGCCATCGATACAGCCCGCGGTGCCCAGGTTGAATTCAAGAAGCAGGTGCAAGAGTGGAAAAACGTACTGCTTCGCGGCAACGATCCCAAGGCATTCACCAAATACAAGGGAAAGTTCGACAAGCAGGAGAAGCTGGTCAGTGAAAAGCTGTTGCAACTGAAAACCCTGATTGGCCAGAAACCAGCCCTGCAGGAACAGGTCGACACCCTGCTCGCCACGCACAAACAGCTGGGCGAGAAATACCGTAGCGCCTTGCATCACTATGATGTGTCGAATCCGGACAGTGCTCACATCGTCGACAAACTGGTCAAGGGGATCGATCGCCCCCCAACCAAGCAGATGGACGTGCTCATCGAAACCATTCGCGATGACGAAACAACCGACCTCAGCCTGGTTAACGATCAGCAGATCGAAAACTACGACGAGACGTTCAACTCGTTTCTCATGATCATCGCCTTATGTACGGTCGGGGTCATCCTGATCACCATGCACCTCGTGCGCGCCATTACGCGGCCGCTATCGAGAGCAATGGAGATCTCGGCGCATCTCGCCAAAGGCGACCTCACGCACACGATCGATGCCACCTGCAAGAACGAATTGGGGCGTCTGATCGAGAGCAGCAACACGGTCAGCAGGAACCTGTCACAGGCCGTGACCCAGATTGCAGAATGTGCCAACGAAGTCGACAGCACATCACAGACCATCGCCTCGGAAAACGCCGACCTCGCTCAGCGAACCACGCAGCAGGCCAACTCGCTGGAAGAAACAGCCCAGAACATGCGCTCGATCACCTCGGTAATGCAGGACAATGCCAATTTCGCCGCCAAGGCGAAAGAACTGGTCAACAACGCGCGCAGCCAGGCTATCGACGGCGCTGATGTCGTTGGTCAGGTGATGAACGCCATGGAGGAAATCAAAACGACGAGCACGCGCATTTCCGACATTAATAATGTCATCGATGAAATCGCCTTCCAGACCAACCTGCTGGCACTCAACGCCGCCGTCGAAGCCGCCCGGGCCGGAGAACAGGGGCGCGGCTTCGCCGTCGTCGCCGGAGAAGTACGTGCCCTTGCACAGCGCTCCGCCGCCGCCGCAAAGGAGATCAAGGACCTGATCTCCGACTCGGTAGAGAAGGTATCGACCGGCTCGCGCCTGGCAGACGAGTCCGGCACACGGCTGCAGGAAATCGTCGCCACCGTCAACGACGCATCGGCACTGATCGTCGACATCGCTGCGGCCACCGAAGAACAGGCCGCCGGTGTCAACCAGGTGAACATCGCGATTACAGAAATGGACACGGTCACCCAGCAAAACACCCTGCTGGTCGAGCAAGTTGCCGAAGCAAGCTCGATCCTGAAAGCGCACGCAATGACCCTTCAGGAACTGATCAAGTTCTTCAAGGTGGATTCTGCAACAGCCACAAAAGGCCGCACGATCGACCAGCGCCAGGACAGTCCGGCCAACTACAGTGGCCCAGAACGGAGACAGGCTGATCGACCATGGAGTGAAGCTGCGACGCCGGACGCCAGTGACGACGATGGCTGGGAGCAGGTTAACGGCTAACAGATCCGGCAGCCTGGGGGCGTTAGCATCCTGCGGGCATTGCCCGCAGGATGCCGGCGGTCCCAGGCAAATTCAACGCCACCCCGCAAGCCACGTTATCAGCACTCGTTCTGGCAGGCGCTGCGCTGGGTGAGAAATCAGATTCGGAATCAGGTTAGAATGCGCAGTCCGATTTCCCCATGTCCAGGACATCAGTGCATTGAAAGACGTAATTCAGCAGGATCTGATTCACGCCGCCGAGCAACTCCAGCAGCAAGGCGTGCTTGCCGAGGCACCCGCGGCAGAGGCGATCGAAGTCAGCCGCACCCGCGACAGCAAGTTTGGCGACTTCACCACCAACCTGGCAATGAAACTCGCGAAACCTGCCGGGAAGAATCCGCGCGAGCTTGCGTCGTTGCTTATCGACAATCTGCCGCACAATGCCTCGGTAGAGAAAACCGAGATCGCTGGCCCTGGCTTCATCAACTTCTACGTTTCCCAGACCGAGACGGTGGGCATCGTCAGGCGGGTTCTGGATCAGGGCGAGCAGTACGGGCGTTCCATGCAAGGCGCGGGCAAGAAGATTCAGGTCGAATTCGTCTCTGCCAATCCGACCGGGCCACTGCACGTCGGCCACGGTCGCGGCGCGGCTTACGGCGCGGTGGTTGCCGACCTCTACGAAGCCGTCGGTTTCGATGTTCAGCGTGAATACTACGTCAACGATGCCGGCCGGCAGATGCACATTCTCGCGGTGTCGGTGTGGCTGCGCTATCTGGAGCTGGCCGGTGAGGAACTCACCTTTCCCGCCAATGCCTACCAGGGCGATTACGTGTGGGACATCGGCGCCACCATTCACCGCGAACATGGCGATCACTATCGCTTCCCCGCCGCCGAGGTTTTCGCCGACATCCCGGCTGACGAACCGGCTGGCGGTGACAAGGAAGAACACATCGATGCGCTGATCGAACGCGCCAAGGCGCTACTCGGGCCTGACCGCTACCGGGTCGTCTTCGACGCCGGCCTGAACGCGATTCTCGACAACATCCGCAACGATCTCGCCGCTTTCGGCATTGAGTACCAAAACTGGTATTCGGAGCGCTCGCTGATGGAGAGCGATGCTGTCGAAAACTGCATCACCCGCCTGCAGGACGCTGGCTTCATCTACGACAAGGAAGGCGCGCTGTGGTTTCGCTCCACCGAATTCGGTGACGAGAAAGACCGTGTGGTCAAGCGTGACAATGGCCAGACCACCTATTTCGCTTCCGATATCGCCTACCATCTCGACAAGGTGGAACGTGGTTTCGACCGCATCATCGACGTTTGGGGCGCGGATCATCATGGTTATGTCCCCCGTGTCCGCGCCGCGCTCAAGGCGCTCACCGGTGCCGATGAAGCACTCGACGTGCTGCTGATCCAGTTCGCCAACCTGTTCCGCGGCGGCGAGAAAGTGCAGATGTCCACGCGCTCCGGCTCATTCGTGACGCTGCGGGAACTGCGCGAAGAGGTCGGACGTGATGCCGCCCGTTTCTTCTACGTGATGCGGCGTCATGACCAGCATCTCGACTTCGATCTCGACCTCGCCAAGTCGCAGTCGAACGACAACCCGGTCTACTACATCCAGTACGCCCATGCACGGGTCTCTACGGTATTGAAGAAGTTTGCCGAGGCGGGATACCAATACGGTGAGCCGGATCTTTCCCTGTTGCAGGAACCACAGGAAACCGAACTGATCACCCAGCTGGCGCGCTATCCGGAGGTGGTCGAACAGGCCGCAATGGCAATGGAGCCGCATCAGATCGCCAACTATCTACGCGAGCTGGCCACGCTGTTTCACAGCTACTATGGCGCGCAGCAGTTTCTGGTCGATGACGAGGCGCTGCGCAATGCGCGAATCGCCCTGTGCAAAGCCACGCAACAGGTCATCCGCAACGGCCTTGGACTGCTTGGCGTTTCCGCGCCAGAACAGATGTAATGGCCACGCGAAAACGCCAAGGCGCGACACGCGGCAAACGCAAGTCCGGCACTACCGCTTCACCGCTGGTGTGGGCACTGGGCCTGCTGTCTATCAGCCTGCTCGTAGCCCTGCTGGTGCTAATCAACATCAAGGCACCCGAAGCACCCATGCACACATCCGAACCAGCCAAACCCGCCGCCATCGAAACCAGACAACCGGTGGAGACAGGGCGGGCGTCCAACCCGCTTCCGATACCCCCCGAGCCCGATTTCAGCTTCTATAACGATTTGAAAAAACAGACCGTCATCGTACCGACTGACGAAACCACAGACGCGCACGAATCAACCGGCCCGTTACTGCTGCCCAGCAAACCCGCTACCAGGAACAGCGCTGGCAGCAAGCAAGCCTATATTCTCCAGGTGGCCTCGTTTCGCAAGCCACAACAGGCGGATCAGATGAAGGCGCGGCTGGCGCTGCTCGGCATCAAGGCAAGAATCGAAAAAGTCCGCGTCAGCGATGGCGTCTGGCACCGCGTCCGCCTCGGTCCATTCACCAGCCTCGACGAGGCCAACCAGCTGCGCAGCAAGCTGCTGGCGCAGAAAATCAAAAGCATGATGATGAAGGTTGGCCAATAACACCCCGACAATACCTGCGCTACGCAAGGCGCTGAATCAGTGCCTGGGCGCTGACCGCCACCGTCTTGCCAATCGGCTGCGCCGGCTCGGCAAATCGCCCGATGCCGAAGCGCTGATCCGGCTTGGCAAGCAGATCGAGGCCTCCTGCCAGCGGCGGGCGTCACGACTGTCCAACCTGCCCGACATCAGTTACCCCGAATCCCTCCCCGTCAGCGCCAAACGCGACGAGATCGCCCGCGCGATCAAGCAGCATCAGGTGGTGCTGGTTTGTGGCGAGACCGGCTCCGGCAAGACCACGCAACTGCCGAAGATCCTGATGGAGATGGGCCGCGGCATCGACGGCATGATCGGCCATACCCAGCCACGGCGTCTGGCGGCCCGCGCCGTTGCAGGACGCATCGCCGAGGAGCTGAAAACCGAGCTGGGCGCCAAGATCGGCTACAAAGTCCGCTTCACCGACAAGGTGAGCTCGGAGAGTTACGTCAAGGTGATGACCGACGGCATTCTGCTGGCCGAGACCCAGCATGACCGCTGGCTCAACCAATACGACACCATCACCATCGACGAAGCGCACGAGCGCAGCCTCAATATTGACTTCCTGCTCGGCTATCTGAAACAGCTGCTGCGCAAGCGGCGCGACCTCAAACTCGTCATTACCTCGGCCACCATCGATGCCGAGCGCATTGCCAAACATTTCGATGACGCGCCGATTGTCGAAGTCTCCGGTCGCAGCTACCCGGTAGACATCCGCTACGCGCCACTTACGAGCGCCGACCCCGACGCCAGCGAACAATCCCTGCCGGAAGCCATCGAAACCGCCGTCGACGAGCTGCAACGCGAAGGCCGTGGCGACGTGCTGGTGTTCCTCCCCGGCGAGCGCGAGATCCACGAAGTCTCCCACGCCCTGCGGCACCGCCGCGAGCAGATGGACATCCTGCCGCTCTATGCCCGCCTGCCGGCCAGCGAGCAGCAACGCATCTTCCGCCCCGGCGGACGGTTGCGCGTCATTTTGTCCACCAATGTCGCCGAGACTTCACTGACCGTGCCGGGTATTCGCTACGTTATCGACAGCGGGCTGGCACGGCTGTCGCGCTACTCCTGGCGCGGCAAAATCCAACGTCTGCTGGTGGAAAAGGTATCGCAGGCATCGGCCAACCAGCGCGCGGGCCGCTGCGGCCGTACCGCGCCCGGCATCTGCATCCGCCTCTACGACGAGGAGGACTTCGCGCAACGACCCGCGTTCACCGATCCGGAGATTCTGCGCACCAACCTCGCCTCGGTGATCCTGCAGATGGCGAGCCTGCGGCTGGGCGATGTGGCGGCGTTCCCATTCATCGACAAACCCGACCCGCGGCTGATCCGCGATGGCTACCAGCTGTTGCAGGAACTCCAGGCGGTGGACGACCGGCACCGCCTGACCACCATCGGCAAACAACTGGCACGGCTGCCGCTCGACCCACGGCTGGGGCGCATGCTGCTCGCCGCCGACCGCCTCGGCTGCGTCGAAGAGGCGCTGATCATCACCACTGCGCTAGCGGTACAGGACCCGCGCGACCGCCCCCGCGACAAACAACAGGCTGCCGACGAAAAACATGCCCGCTTCACCGACCCTCGCTCGGACTTCCTCACCCTGCTCAATCTGTGGCGCTACCTCGAAGAACAGTTCGAAGCGCTGTCGCGTTCGGCGTTACAACGGCATTGTCGGCGCGAGTTTCTGAGCTTCCGCCGCTGGCGCGAATGGCACGATACCCATCGCCAGCTCAAGCTGGCACTGCGAGAGATGAAGATCACGCCTAACACGCAGGCGGCAGCGCCGGACACGATTCACCAGACCCTGCTACACGGCCTGCTCGACCGCGTTGGCAGCAAGGATGAACAGCAAACCTACCTCGGCTGCCGCAACAAGAAATTCACCCTGTTCCCTGGTTCCGCGCTGCGGAAAAAGCCGCCGAAGTGGGTGATGGCGGCGGAGATTACCGAAAC
>CAZQXF010000017.1:16211-18513 GCA_964596975.1 uncultured Thiotrichales bacterium
GAGTTCGACACCCGGATCGCGGCCATCCGGCACAACCGTGAGCTGATCGCCGAACTGGAAGACCTCGAAGCCCGCACCCGCCGCCGCGACATCCTCATCGACGAACAGACGCTGTATGACTTCTACGACAGGCTGGTGCCATCTGAGGTCCATTCCGGTGCCCACTTCAACCGCTGGGTAAAAAGCCTCGACGACCCCGATGTGCTGCGGCTCACCAAAGAACAACTGACACAACAAGATAGCAGTACCATCGATGCCGATGCCTTCCCGAAACGGTGGCGGCAACAGGGGCTGACGCTGCCGCTGGAATATCACTTCGACCCCGCCAGCGAAGCCGACGGCGTCAGCCTGAACATTCCGCTGGCGCTGCTGCCGCAAATCGACGCCAAACGCTGCGAATGGCTGGTGCCTGGGTTGTTGGAAGAGAAGGTGTTGGCGATGATTCGCGGACTGCCCAAATCCCTGCGCAAGAACTTCGTGCCAGCACCGGACTTTGCCCGCGCTGCGGTACAGGCCATGACAATCTACCAAGGCGATTTGAAGGAAACGCTCGCGGCCACGCTCAAGCGCATGACCGGCGTGGGGATCGGCAAGAACGACTGGAACGACACGCTGCCAAAACACCTGAAGATGCGCTTCGTCGTGCTCGATCAGCGCTCGCGCCCGATCAAGAGCAGCCGCGACCTGCAGGCACTGCGGGAGCAGCTGGGTGAGCAGGTCAAAAAACAGAAGCCAAAAAAGGTGCAGCAGCAGTTCGAAAAACAGCAGATCCGCGACTGGGACTTTGGCGAACTGCCCAACTTCGTCGAACAGAAGGAGGCTGGCTACAGTATCCGCCGCTACCCGGCCCTGACCATCGAGCAAGGCGGCGTCTCGCTAACACTGTTCGACACCGAAGCAGAAGCCCGCAGCGCCATGCCCGCCGGCATCCGGCGGCTCATCCGCTACCGCCTGAAGCAGGAACTGCGCTACCTCGACAAAAACCTGCCGGATATCGCCCGGCTGTGCTTGCAATTTGCCACCATCGGCAGCTGTCAGGTACTGAAAGACGATATCTACGACGCGGCCATCACGCATACCTTCCTCGACACCAGCGAGCAACTGCCCCGCAATGCCAACGAATTCAACGCCCTGTTCGACCAGCACCACAGCGCATTTGTCGGCGAAGCCAACTGCATCGCCGAGACCTTGAGCCAGATCCTGCCGAAAGTCATCGACATCAACAAAGCCATCAAGGGCAATCTGCCGCTGTCACTGATCGAAGCCTGCGGCGAAATCCGCAGCCAACTCGACGCCATGATCCACCCCGGTTTCATCACAGAAACACCGCAACGCTATTTCAATGAAATCCCGCGCTACCTCCAAGCCATCCAGATCCGCCTGGAGAAACTGCGTCAGCAGCCCGACAAAGACCGCCTCCGCCGCGTTGAAATCGCACCACTTATCGCCCACATCGACAACATCCCGCCAACACAGATCGCCGCCAACCCCACCCTGCTCGAATACCGCTGGCTGCTCGAAGAACTGCGCGTATCACTGTTCGCCCAGCAACTGGGCACCAAGCAGAAAGTGTCGCCAAAACGGCTGGATGCGTTGTGGAAAGAGATTGCCAGCACGCTGTCGTGACTGGTGAACTCAAGTTTCGGAGTTCGCGGCACTCACTTCTGCCCCAGAACTCAGGTAGGTTAGGCTAAGGAACGATAGGGACGTGCCCGGCAAGCAAGGGCCGGTACAACACCATGGCCGTTGTTGGGCACGCTGCGCTTTGCCCAACCTACCGACTATCGAGCCCGTAGGGTAAGCTGGGTAGTTACGCCGAAACTTGAGTGGTGAAGTTTGGAAGGCATTCGAATTTAGACTGCTGATGGCGCATAAAATGGAGAAGGCAGCGTTGGATAGGCGCGATAAACATGCCGGAAAATATCCTCCGCTTTTTTGTCCACATCATCTTCCGTGTAGGTATCGACAGGCAGTCCGGTTTCATCGCTCCACAGATGATCCCGGATCGTGATCCGCACGGCATCACGGGTCGTTTCCTTCTCCCGCCAGTGGTCAATACGCAGTTTCTCGGCTTTTAGCCGGCTAAGCAGATCAACCGCAACGGTCTTGATTTTCTTGATATCCCGAGCATTCAGATCGGGTTTCTTCAGCAGGTCAAAGATCGCCAGCGATTCCTCATCAAGACCTTCGCGGAGGGAGCGCTTCTCTTCCTCTTCGAGGGCTCGCTCGAACTTCAGCAAAACTTCGAAGGTCTGTTCGATCGAGACGCGGTCTTTTTCCCGGTTGTATTCGGCCACAATCT
>CAZQXF010000018.1:0-18377 GCA_964596975.1 uncultured Thiotrichales bacterium
CCCAATGCCCGCATCTTGCGATATAGATGGGTGCGCTCCATGCCGACACGCTCGGCCAGACGACTGACGTTGCCCTTGCACAGCTCCAGCTGGCGGCAAAGATATTCACGCTCGAATACCTCACGTGCCTCGCGCAGCGGCAGCTCCATGACCTCGCGCGGCAGGCCTGCCGTCATGCGCGCCTGGGCCACCCGGTCGCGCACCAGCGCCTCCTCGACCTCCTCCTGACTGACCTCCGACTCATCACCGAGTACCAGCAGGCTTTGCACCAGGTTGCGCAGCTGACGGATATTCCCCGGCCAGCTGAAGTAACGCAGGTAGTTCTGCGCAGCCACGGTGAAGTGACGATAAGGCAGGCCTTCCTGCGTATTGAAGTGATCGACGTAGAAGGACAGCAGTTCCGGGATATCTTCTGCGTGCTCCCGCAGCGGCGGCAACTGCAGCGACAGCACGTTGAGGTGGTAGTAGAGATCCTCACGGAACAAGCCGTCTTTCACCCGCTCGACCAGGTCGTGGCTCGAAGAGGCCATGATGCGCGCCTGTAGCGGATAGCGTTTGTCGCCACCGACGCGCGCATAACTCTTTTGCTCCAGCACACTCAGCAGCAACGCCTGCACACCGAGATCGAGATCCGCAATCTCGTTGAAGTAAAGCGTGCCTTTGCCCACCTTCTCCAGCAACCCCGGTGCGCCACCCTCTTTGCCGAACAACTCCTCGGCGGCTGTCTGCTCATCGAGCGCGCCGGACGATACCTCGACGAAAGGCTGATCCGAATTGGCCGACAGGGCATGAACATAGCGTGCGGCGAAGGTTTTTCCGGTGCCCGGTTCGCCGACAAAAAATACCCAGGTATTATGCTGAGCCGCACGCTGGCAAGCTTCGCGCAAGTCTTGCATGACCTGGCTGCCACCCACCGGTTCCAGCAACGGGATGCGCGCCGCGCCAGGCGTGCCAGCTTGTCCTGGCTCGCTGCGCGCTGCCTGTAACGCCTGGTTGGTGACACGCAACAGCTTCGCCAGCGACAACGGTTTTTCGATGAAATCGAACGCTCCCAGCCGCGTCGCCTCGACCGCCGTTTCCACGGTGCCATGCCCGGACATCATTACCACCGGAAAATCCAGCCGGTCCTGCTCGTTCCACTCCTTCAGCAGGCTGACGCCATCCTCGCCAGGCATCCAGATATCGAGCAGCACCAGGTCGGGTGTCCGTTCCTTGCGCTGTTCGCGTGCCTGCTGTGCATTTTCAGCCAACGCGACGGTAAAACCCTCATCCTCGAGGATGTCTTTCACCGAGCTTCTGATCTCCGGTTCGTCGTCGACGACGAGAATATGATTCGCAGTCATTGGTCCTCGTTACTCCTGGTGTTCTGCCGGCCTGAGCACACCGGGCGCTCAATGTGGCCCAACCGGCAGACGGATCGTGAAACGGGCGCCAGCATTGGGCAGATTCGCCGCCATGATAACGCCACCGTGTTCCTCGACAATCTTCTTCACCACCGCCAGGCCCAGACCGGTGCCACGCACCTTGGTGGTCACATAGGGCTCGAACAGATTGTCGAGCATTTCTTCGGGAATGCCATCACCGCTGTCGGTGACTTCCAGCAGGATATAGTGTTCCTGACCCGATTCAACATGCAACGTCCGCAAATGGACCACCACCGGACGATCAGCGGCCTCCATCGCATTCTTGATCAGGTTGTGCAGCACCTGGCGAATACGCACTGCATCGCCTTGCAGCAATGGCAGCGACGCGTCCAACTCCAGCTCGATCGTCACTTTGTCGCTGAAACCGGCATAGAGTTCGGCAACATCGTGCAGGATCTCGTTCAGGTCAATGCGCTCAAACTTTGCCGGCGGCGAACTGGCATAGTCACGAAAGGCGTTCACCATCGCTTTCATTGCATCCACCTGCTTGACGATGGTTTCGGTGGCCCGCGACAGCACTGTCGCCAGCTGAGGGCTCAAGGCGCCAGCCAGCTTGTGTTGCAGCCGCTCGGCGGACAGCTGGATCGGCGTCAGCGGATTCTTGATCTCATGCGCCAGCCGCCGCGCCACCTCACCCCAGGCAGCGTCTCGCTGGGCGCGAATCAAGTCGGTCACATCGTCGATCACGATCACCCAGCCCGGCTCACCCTCACCGTCGGCGGGCAACTGTACGCCACGGCAGATCAGCACCTTGCGCCCGTGCTCACCAAACAGCGTCAACTGTCGCCGCCACTCCGAACGCGGCCGCAGCAGCTCTCCCAGCAGTTGATCATAGAACGATTGCAATACAGGCCGCGAGCGCGCCACATCCGCAATATGCTGGCCAATGAAGTTTTCCAGCGGCTGATCCATCTCCAGAATCTGATCAGCCATATCGTTGGCGGTGCGGATTTTCATTTCGCCATCGAGCGTCAGCACGCCCGAAGACAGGTGCCCCAGCACCGTTTCCAGATAGGAGCGCTGATTTTCCACCAGCCGCCGGCTCAACTCGGCAGCCTCGCGCGCGGAGCGGATACGCGCCGTCATCTGATTGAACGAGCGCACCAGAAAGCCCAGCTCATCATGGTGCAGCACCGGCAGACGCTTCTTGTAGTCGCCATCGGCCACCGAACGCGTCGCCGCCGCCAGCTCCAGAATCGGCGACAGCAGGCGCCGGGCCATGAAAAACGCCGCCCACACTGCAAACAGCGTGCTCAACAACAGCACCAATGACAGCGTGACACGATAGGTCTGCTTCAGTGGTCGGCGCAGAAACTCCAGTCGCTTATAGTCGAGATACGATTGCTGCACAGAGTTGGCCAACTGATTGACACCCTCCGGAAGCGGATAGATCGCGATCAGCAGACGCTCGCTATCGTGTGGCCGCTTGCCCTGTTTGCGGGTCACGACGCGAATCTGCAAGCCGCCCCGCCCGACCGGCTCCAGCGCGGCGAAGGTCTGACCACTGGCCAGTTGCACGTTCACTTCCTCGCTGGGGAAGCGCGGCACGATCAATTCCAGCGCCCGGCTGCTGGTGGCGATGATGCGATTGTTCGGCCCCAGCAGGGTCAGCTCCGATGCGCCCAGTGATTCGCGAAGCTCGTCGAGCATGATCGGCGCCATCGCCTCCGGCACCTGCATCAAGCGCTCCAAGGCATCGCGACTCTGCTCCGCCCGCACGTCCTTGTAGAAGTTCAGCGAACGCTGGCTCAGCGCCAGCGCATCACTCAAGGAACGTTCGATCTCCACATCGAACCAGCGATCGATACCGGAGGACAGAAAGCGCACCGAAAATGCCCATACGGTGAAAACCGGCACCACCGCCACAAAGAAGAACATCAGCACCAGCCGCATCGTCAGCCGGGAGCCTTCAACGCCACGAATCAGATCCCGCACAATGCCAGCCACGCGCACGACGATGATGATGCCGAGGATCACCATCAGAGCGATATTGAAAATCAGAATCCAGACGTAGATCTTGCCGAACCAATCCGACTTCTGCGCCGCATAGCCCATGAAATAGAGCGACAGCAGAATCAGCAGGAACAATCCCAGGATCGGTAAGGCAGACGACCAGGATCTGCGCATCAAGGCCTTACCAATGTCAGTTCAACCCAGGGACTGCGCGCCTTCCAGGCCCGTTTGAAGAAAGTTTTCACGCGCAGCGGCACCGGCAGTTCGGCCTCATCCAGCCCAATGCGAACCCGCGCGACATAACGTCGCCCAGGTTCCAGCAATGCCTGATCCAGCACCGGCAGGCCATCGACATGCCCCAGCGCCGCCAACGCCGTTTTAAGATCAGCGAAGCTCTGCTGCTGCTCGGTATTGCGATTGAAAACCAGATAACGTTTGCTGAGCGCATGAAACCGCAAGACGTACTCCTGCGTCAGCCGCGCCACCAGCTCATCCCAAACCAGACGCCGCGGCTCGTAGAGCTCGAATTCCAGTTCAAACGCCAGCGGCACACCATTGTTCAACGCTCGCTGCATCTCACGACTCAGCGACAGGCGCATGTCGGCATCAAGATGATAGATACCCTCCTGCAGCCTGAGCGCCACACGATCGACGGAGAAATCGGACGCTTCGACCTCAGCCACCAGACACAGCGAACCCAGCAGCAGAAGCAGAACAGCACGCAGCAGCCGCTCAGTCAGCATGGACAACCACGCTGCAATAGCAAAACACATCAGCAATATCAGAAAGAAACGCCGTGCTCATTCATCGCCCGCATGAAGATTGACTGAAAGAAAGCAAGTGGCACCCATCGGTACCCGTGCCCGGCATTTTAGCACCGGACGAAGGAGAGCTGAGGCTTTTTTACCACAAACTGATACGGGCTAAGCGCCAAGGTAACTATTCCTAGGTAGAAAAATAGAACCGTAACTGCTCAGATTGCCGCTGAAACGCGTCAGATCAAGGCGGGAAATGTGAGTTTACATGTGTAAATGACCATTTCCCAACGCAGAGATGGCGCGTTTCAGTGGTGAGCTGAGCAGTTACGCGCCGAGCAAGTCCTCCACCTCAACCTCCAGCGCCTTTGCGATGCTGCGCAACACTTTGGCGGAACCGGTCTTTTTGCCTGCCTCGATCTGGGAAATATACGACTTGCCAACACCTGCCATTTGCGCCAACGCTTCCTGGGTGAACCCACGATATTCACGCCAGACGCGCAAGGGGTGCAGCTGGCTGTTCAGCAGCTGCTCGGCCACATCAGCAGGAACGGCCTCATCCTCGCCATTTTGCAATTCGCGCTGTGCCGCATCAGCAGCCCGAATATCCTCGGCATCCTCCGCTAACTGCAGCAAGCGCCGGAACTCTTCATAAGGCACGACGGCATATTCCGGCTTACCATCTTTTTCGATGATTTGAACAGGGGCATTCATTTGTAGACATCACCTCTTGGGCCGACTTTCAGAACGAGCAGGATCAGCCTTCCCTTTTCCACCTCGCAAATGGCGCGATAGCCACCTACTCGCAAGCGCCAGTAAGGTGAACCCTTGAGCGGCTTCCAGTCCCCTTCATACCGATCAGGGCCAGCCGCAATACGTTTGAGCTCCGCCTGAATTCTGCCACGAATTCGGGGAGACACCCGACTCAACGCCTTGAGTGCTGATTTTTTGTATAGAAGCTCATACACGCCAGTAGTTTACACGCCATGTTTACCCTTGGTAAACATCGCGTAATAGAACCCATCCATGCCGTGTTCACCCGGAAGAACCTGGCGGCCAACGTTGCAGGCCCGCCCCCAGTCGGCATCGATGACCTGTTCGACACAATCCGAGGTATCTGCCAGGAAGCGTTCGGCTTGCTTGCTGTTTTCCTCCGGCAGTACCGAGCAGGTGGCATAGAGCAGCAAGCCGCCGGGTTTGAGCAACGGCCAGAGCTGTTCCAGCAGACGGCGTTGCTGTACCACGAGTGCCTTGACGTCATCGGGCTGACGATGGCGCTTGATGTCGGGATGACGGCGGATGACGCCGGTGGCGGAACAGGGCGCGTCGAGCAGGATGCGATCAAAGGGCTGACCATCCCACCAGGATGCCGTATTGCCCGCATCGGCAATCGAGATGGTGGCCTGATAACCCGAACGAGCGAGGTTCTCGCGCAGTCGTTCGACGCGCTGCGGGTCACTCTCGACGGCGGTGACTGATGCCTCCCCGGCCGAGGCTTCGAGCAAGTGGACAGTTTTGCCACCGGGTGCGGCGCAGGCATCGAGTATCCGCTCACCAGGTCGGGGATCAAGCAGCCCGGCGGCGAGCTGGGCGGCAGCATCCTGCACCGAGACCTCGCCTGACTCAAAACCCGGCAAGCGGGTGACATCGGTGGGGCTGGCAAGCACGATGGCTGCGTCGGCAATGGGGTGCGCCGTTGCCATCACACCCACGGCTTGCAGCGCATCAAGGTAGTCATCACGGCTGCAACGATTGAGATCGATACGCAGCGTCATTGGCGCCGGCCGGGCCATCGCTGCCGCCACCTGCTCGAAGTCATCGGGCCAGGCTTTGCGCAACTTTCCGACGAGCCAATCGGGCATCAGATAGCGAGCCGCCGGTTGCGCCATGACCTGTTGCAGCAACACGTCGCGATCCCGCAGAAAACGTCGCAGTACCGCATTCCCCATACCCGCTGCCCACGGGCGCTGCTGACGGATCAGGCTGACCGTGCTGTCCACCACCGCATAGTCAGGCGTCTCGGCATCCAACAGCTCAAACAATGCCACCCGCAGCAGATCAGTGACGATCCGATCCTTGCGCTTCAGCGGCTTGCGCAGCAGCACTGCCAACAGCGCGTCGATCCGCTCGTCGTGGCGCAACACACCATAGCTGAGCGCCTGAATGGTGGGGTGGGTTTCGGGGGAACACTTGGCAAGCCATTGCGGCAATTCGCGGCTGAGCGAGCCACCTTCACGAACGCCTTGCAGGACCCTAGCGGCCGCCAGTCGTGTCTGCACTGTCTTCTCCCAGCCGGCGACCGAGCAGACTGCGGCCATTGAGGAATGTCGCCGCATCCAGGGGCTTGCCACCGGGGAGCTGCAACTTTTTCAGCCATAGCAGGCCATCGCCGGTCTGTACCGCGATACCGCGTTTGGGATCTTCGGCAACTACCTCGCCGGGCTCCCCCTGGCCTGCGCCCGGCTCAGGCTCGGCGGCATGAATGCGGAGCATGCCCTTGTCCAGCGGGGTCTGGGCCACCGGCCAAGGGTCGAAAGCGCGTACCTTGCGATCGATTTCGACGGCAGGCTGCCGCCAGTCGATCAGGGCCTCACGCTTGTGCAGCTTGCTGGCGTAGGTGGACAGCGCATCGTCCTGGGCTTCGGCCTCGAGTTCGCCTGTTTCGATCGCGGGTAACACCGCCATCAGCGCCTCGGCACCTGTCGCAGCCAGCCGGTCGTGAAGCTGCGCAGTAGTCTCGCGCGCGCCGATCGGAACCACCTTGCGCGATAGCATGCCGCCGGTATCCAGCCCCTCGTCCATCTGCATGATGGTGATGCCCGTCTCGGCGTCGCCAGCAAGAATGGCGCGATGAATTGGTGCCGCGCCGCGCCAGCGTGGCAGCAGCGAGGCATGAATATTGATGCAACCGTATTTCGGGATATCCAGCACCGCAGCAGGCAACAGCAGACCGTAGGCGGCGACCACCATCAGATCGGGTTCGAAAGCGGCGAGTTCGGCTTGCGCTTCGGCGTCTTTCAATGTTTCCGGCTGCATCACCGGAATGCCGGCAGCGCTGGCAACAGCCTTGACCGGGCTGGCCTTGAGCTTGCGACCGCGACCTGCGGGGCGATCTGGCTGGGTGTAGACGGCGACCACATCGTGCGCCGACGCAATCAGGGCTTCGAGCGCGGGCACCGCGAACGCCGGCGTCCCGGCATAGATGATTCTCACATTTGCGCCCTGGCCATCTTTTCCAGCTTCTTGCGGATGCGGGCGCGCTTGAGCGGTGAGAGGTAGTCGACGAACAGCTTGCCGTCGAGGTGGTCGATTTCATGCTGAATGCACACCGCGAGCAGGCCATCCGCTTCGAGCGTACGCTGCTTGCCGTCGCGGTCGAGATACTCGATGGCCACCCCTTCGGCCCGGGTGACGGGGGCAAACTGATCGGGCACCGACAGACAGCCCTCCTCCATCTCTTCGGTGCCTTCGCTGGCGACGATCACCGGATTGATCAGAAACACCGGCGAGTCGCGCTTTTCCGACACGTCGATAGTCACGATCCGCTGGTGTACATTGATCTGCGGCGCGGCCAGACCAATGCCCGGCGCGTCATACATGGTCTCGAGCATGTCGTCGACCAGCTTGTTGACGGCGGCATCGACCTTGTCGACCGGTTTGGAGACCTTGCGCAAACGCGGGTCCGGGAAATGAAGGATGTCCAGTAAAGCCATGATTTCAAAAAAAGCTGATATTGATCTCGTTATTTATAATGTATCCGTCACGGCTACAATAAACCCGTGAAGCAGTACGAGCAATTTTGCTACGATAGCGGGCACACTCAAACGCATTTGTTGCGGTTGCATGCACACGATGGCGGCTGCGGCCGGAACACCATGCGGAAGTCTATTGTAAGGGGACGACATTGAACAAGCGAATGAATCGCTGCTTTCTGGCCATGATCACAGGAATGACCACCGCCGCGCTGAGCAGCGGTTGTGTGGGCCCGCGTGAGATTTATGACGACAAACCTGTCGTCTCCGCCAAGCCACTATACGCGCCAGCTGCGCCCGCCAGCGCGGCACCCCAACCTGCGCCAGCAGTGACCGTCACCAGCGACGACTTGCAGGCCAATGCGCCAGAGACCTATGTGGTCAAAAAGGGCGACACGCTCTGGGGCATTGCCAAGCACTTCCTGAAAAACCCCTGGTACTGGCCTGAAATCTGGCACAGCAATCCCGACATCAAGAATCCGCACCTGATCTATCCTGGCGATGTCATCAGCCTGTATTACGTCAACGGTAAGCCACGGCTGGGCATCAACATGAAGCAGGTTCCCGGCTCGACCCGCTTGCAGCCGAAGATTCGCACCTACCCGCTGGACGAGAAAGATGTCGGCATTGCGATCCAGGCGATCAAGCCCTTCCTGATCCGGCCCCAGGTCGTCGCCGAGGAAACCCTCGAATCAGCGCCGCATGTACTCGACTCCCGTGAAGCACGGCTGATCTATGGCAGCGGCGATGAAGTCTACGTGCACGGCCTCAACAACGCCTGGGCCGGCCAGCGTTTCAGCGTGTTCCGTCCGGGCAAGAAGCTGCTCGACCCCAAAACAGGGGAATTGCTCGGCTACGAGGCAACACACGCCAGTGATGCCGAACTGATCCGCGAAGGCGAACCGGCGACGATCGAGCTTCAGGACTCAGTACGCGAGGTACTGCGTGGCGACCGGCTGCTGCCGCTCGATCCCGGCCCGGAAGGTTTCTACTTCATTCCCCACGCACCCGCGCCTGCGACTGAAGGCAATATCATCTCGCTGTTCAATGCACTCAGTCAGGTCGCCCAATACCAGGTCGCCGTCGTCAACCTTGGGCAGCGCAACGGCATGGAACCCGGCCATGTGCTGGAGATTCACCAGGCCGGGCGCACCGTCACTGATCATTTTCATCGCGACCAGAAGGATCGCGAAGTCACGCTGCCGACCGAAACATCCGGCTTGATGATGCTCTTCCGCACCTTCGACAAGGTCAGCTACGGCCTGATCATGGAATCCGATCATCCGATTCGCATCGGAGACATCGTCACCGGACCATGAACATCGAACCCTGGCTCCGTCTCTGGCGGGTGCCGGGGATCGGGCCAAAAACCTTTTTTGCCCTGCTGGAACGCTTCGGCTCACCCGAAGCTGCGCTGAATGCGAGCAGCGCTGGCTGGCGCGAAGCGGGCCTGAAAAACGCCCAGATCAGTGCGCTCGACGCCGGGCGAGACGGCGACATCAGTGCCGATCTCGACTGGCTGGCGCAGGAAGGTAACGATGTGGTGCTGTACGGCAGTGACCGCTATCCCAGCTTGCTCTGCAATATCCCCAGTCCACCACCATTGCTCTATACCTGTGGCGACAGTTCCCTGCTGCGTTACCCGCAGCTGGCCATGGTAGGCAGTCGCCATCCGACACAGGGCGGCCAGGGCAACGCAAAAGCGTTCGCGCGTCATCTGGCCGCAGCCGGGGTTGGCATCACCAGCGGGCTGGCACTTGGCATCGACGCCGCCGCGCACGAGGGCGCGCTGCAAGCGAACGGCGTCACCATTGCCGTAGCAGGCACCGGCCTCGATCGTATCTACCCCGCCCGGAATCGCACACTGGCACACGAGATCGCCAGCGAGGGATTGCTGGTTTCCGAGTTTCCCATCGGCACCATTGCCAAGCCGGGCAACTTCCCACGACGCAATCGCATCATCAGCGGGCTCAGTCTCGGCGTACTGGTGGTCGAAGCGGCAAAGAAGAGCGGCTCGCTGATCACCGCGCGCATCGCCAACGAGCAAGGGCGCGAGGTTTTCGCCATTCCCGGCTCGATTCACAATCCCCTCGCCCGTGGCTGCCACCAGTTGATTCGCCAGGGCGCCAAACTGGTCGAGACCGCCGACGACATTCTCGAAGAGCTCGGCCCATTGCTGCAATCGGCAGAACTTTCCGTTCCGGAACAAGTGCTTGATGAGGGTTCGGCCAGCGCCGACGTCGACCCGGAACACCAAGCGCTGCTGCAGCACATTGACTTTGAGCCGACAGCCATCGATACCATAATTACGCGCAGTGGATTGACCGCCGATGTAGTTTCCTCCATGCTCCTGATCATGGAACTGAATAACCTGGTGGCTGCCGAGACCGGCGGTTACTATGTACGAGTCGGATGACCGCTATATTATGATGAAAGAGAATATCTTCGACGTTCTGATGTATCTGTTCGAACACTACATCGAGGACGATCCACATATCGAACCCAGCCGTACCGACCTTGAAGGTCATCTGCTGGAAGCTGGTTTCGGCAATCACGAGGTCAGCCGAGCGTTCGACTGGCTGGAAGATCTTGCCAGCCTCAAGGAAGGCGAACACCCTGCCGATCAGAGCGACTCGCTGCGCATCTACCGCGATGAGGAACTGGCGCAACTGACTGCGGAGGGCATCGGCTTTCTCCACTACCTGGAGCAAAATGGTGTATTGACCCCGGTCATCCGGGAACAGATCATCGATCGCGCCCAGGCGCTGGAAAGCCATCCCGTCAGTCTCGACCAGCTCAAATGGGTTATTCTGATGGTGCTGTTCAACCAGCCCCACGAGGAACCGGCCGATCTTGGCTGGCTCGAAGACCTCGTCTACGACGATCAGGGCCTGACGCTGCACTGACAGCCCTTCCTTCTCCCAAAACCTGAATACTCAACGATACGATGAGCCATCACCTGGTAATTGTAGAATCGCCTGCGAAAGGCAATACCATCAAGAAATACCTTGGCAAGGATTTCGAGGTGCTCGCCTCCTATGGCCATGTGCGCGACCTGGTACCCAAAACCGGCGCGGTGGATCCGGATCACGACTTCGCGATGAAGTACGAGATCATCGAGCGCAACCAGAAACACGTCGACCGCATCATCAAGGCGCTGAAAAAGGCCGATACACTCTATCTCGCGACTGACCCGGATCGCGAGGGTGAGGCCATCTCCTGGCATCTCTACGAGCTGCTGAACGAGAAAGGTGCGCTCGAAGGCAAGAACATCCAGCGCGTTGTATTTCACGAAATCACCAAGAAAGCGGTTCAGGACGCCGTTGCGGAACCACGCGGGCTGACTCAGGACCTGGTCAATGCCCAGCAGGCGCGCCGTGCACTGGACTACCTGGTCGGCTTCAACCTGTCACCGCTGCTATGGAAGAAGATCCGCCGCGGACTCTCAGCTGGCCGAGTGCAAAGCCCAGCGCTGCGCATGATCGTCGAACGCGAACAGGAGATCGAAGCGTTCGAGCCGCAGGAATACTGGACCATCGAAGCCGCGCTGAAAAAAGAGACACAGGCCTTCACCGCCAAACTCGCCACCTTCGACGGCAAGAAAGTCGAACAGTTCAGCTTCACCAACGAGGAACAGGCCACCGCCGTCCAGCAAGCGCTGAAAGCGGCTGGCGGCAACGAACTGGTTGTCTCCAAGGTCGTCAAGAAGCAGCGCAAGCGCAATCCCGCACCCCCCTTCATCACCTCGACATTGCAGCAGGAAGCCGCGCGAAAACTGGGCTTCTCGACGCGCAAGACCATGCAGATCGCGCAACAGCTCTACGAGGGCATCGACCTGGGCGACGGGCCTGTTGGTCTGATCTCCTACATGCGGACCGACTCAGTCAACCTCGCCGACGAAGCGCTGGTGGAGCTGCGTGAGCTGATCGCCAAACGGTTCGGCAAGGAGAACGTGCCCGAGGCACCACGCGCCTACAAGACCAAATCGAAAAACGCACAAGAGGCCCACGAAGCCATTCGTCCCACCTCGGCCATGCGCGTACCAAAAGAGATCAAGAACCATCTCACCAATGACCAGTTCCGCCTCTACGAACTGATCTGGAAACGCACAGTCGCCTGCCAGATGATTCACGCGACAATGGATACCGTCGCCATCGATTTTGCTTGCGGCGAAGGCAACAGCTTCCGCGCCACCGGCTCCTCCATTCGCCATCCCGGCTTTATGGCCGTCTACCTCGAAGGTACCGACGATGGCGAAGAAAAGAGCGATAAGGATGAGAAGCTGCTGCCCCAGTTCGAAGAGGGCGACCGCGTTGCGCTGGAAGAAATCCGCGCCGACCAGCACTTCACCGAACCGCCGCCGCGCTACAGCGAGGCCAGTCTGGTCAAGGCGCTGGAAGAATACGGCATTGGACGCCCCTCCACCTACGCCAGCATTATCTCCACGCTGCTGAATCGCGAGTATGTGGAGCTGGAAAACAAGCGCTTCCATCCGACCGATGTGGGCCGCATCGTCAACAACTTCCTGACGAAGCACTTCACCAAATACGTCGACTATGACTTCACCGCCCACCTCGAAGATGAACTCGACGAGATCTCACGCGGTGAGAAGGAGTGGATTCCTGTCCTCTCCGAATTCTGGGAACCGTTCAAAGCGTTGCTGGACGACAAGGAAGAATCCGTCAGCCGCAAGGAAGCCAGCCAGTCGCGCCTGCTCGGCACCGACCCCAAGACCGGCAAACCCGTGGCCGTGCGCATGGGCCGCTATGGACCCTATGTGCAGCTGGGCAACCCGGATAATGAGGATGAAAAGCTCACTTTCGCCGGGCTCGTGCCGGGACAGAAGATGGACAAGATCACGCTGGAAGAAGCGCTGGAACTGTTCAAGCTGCCACGCAAACTCGGCGAGACCCCCGAAGGCGAACCGGTCAGCACCAGCATTGGCCGTTTCGGCCCCTATGTAAAATACGGCAACGCGTTCGTCTCGATCCGTGGTGAAGATCCTCACACCATCACCCTGGAACGCGCGCTGGAACTGATCGCCGAGAAAAAACTCGCCGACGCCAACCGCATCATCCATGACTGGGAAGATGAAGGCATTCAGGTGCTGAACGGTCGCTACGGGCCGTACATCACTGACGGCAACAAGAACGCCCGCATTCCGAAGGATACAGATCCGAAATCACTCGATCTGGAAACCTGCAAGAAATTGCTCGCCGAAGCGCCAGAACGAAAAGCCCGGGGCAAGAAAAAAGCGGCGGCGAAAAAGAAAACAGCTGCCAAGAAAAAAACCACGGCAAAGAAAAAGACGACAGCAAAGAAGAAAACCACGACCAAAAAGAAAGCAGCAACAAAGAAAAAGGCAACGGCCAGAAAAACGGCTACGAAAAAGAAAACCGCCGTCAAGAAAATCGCCTGAGCAATGCCTGGCGAGCAGGGCGTGATTGCCGAAGCCGCCAACATCCTGCGCGGTGGCGGCATCATCGCCTACCCCACCGAGACGGTCTATGGCCTTGGCTGCCTGCCCGACAACGATGATGCGCTACAGCGCCTCATCGACATCAAAGGCCGTGACGCCGACAAAGGTTTCATACTGCTGGCCGCCGACGCGCACCAACTCACCCCCTACACCGCCATCCTCAGTGATGAGCAGTGGCAAATCATCGCAGAACGACATGAACGGGCAACCACCTGGACGGTGCCTGCCGCCCACGACATCTCACCCCTGCTGACCGGCAAGCACTCGCAGATCGCCATACGCCTCACCACCCACCCCACTGTCAAAGCGCTCTGCGCTGCCAGCGGCTCGGCACTGGTCTCCACCAGCGCCAACTTCAGTGGTGAAGCACCACCGAAAACCGCCGACACGCTGCCCGACGCGCTATGCGCCCGGCTGGACTACATCCTGCACGGTGACTGCGGCGATGATCCCCGGCCTAGCCGGATTGTTGAACTTGCGACAGGAAAAATAGTCCGGCAGTAACCCGTACTCCATGAGTCCCGCCGTTAGAAGATAAGAACGGTATCAAACAGCATTGACCAAACCCTGCGCAACGACGTACAGTACCACTATCTTTATACGTCAATCTATGATGCATGCCATGAACACAAAACTGACACTCCGAATGGATGAGCAGTTGATCAATACTGCCAAGACCTATTCCCGAAAAACAGGTAAATCGGTTTCACAGATCGTCGCAGAGCTGTTTGAAGCCATAGGCAACGAGGAAGTCCCTGGCGAACAGCGCCTCCCGCCCACGGTAGAATCACTGCGGGGTATCCTCAAGGGAAAAGCCATTGATGAGCTAGATTACAAGCAGTATCTCGAAAAGAAACACGCATGAAAGTGCTCTTCGATACCAATATCATCCTCGACGTACTGCTTGACCGGGAGCCTCATGTCCATGCGTCTCTCTATTTGATGTCACGAGCAGAACGTGGCGAGTTCACAGCCTTCGCATGCGCAACAACGATAACAACCATCCACTATCTCACCGCAAAAGCGCTCGGTGTGGAAGCCGCATCCTGTCACATTGCTTCACTACTTGCCCTTTTTACCATCGCGCCAGTCAACCGCCTGACACTGGATGGGGCATTGCATTCCGAATTCACTGATTTCGAAGATGCAGTTCTGCATGAAGCAGCCATTCATGCAGGCGCACAATATATCGTCACGCGAAATATCAGAGACTTCCAGCAAGCCAAAATTCCTGTTTACGAGCCAAAAACACTAATTGGCATCATAAATACCCTTTCCGATGAGCATTGAAACATGCTTGTACCATAGGAATATCGAAATAAATCTCGGCATTCCGAATTACGTTTCCATCACCAACCACCCTCAACTGCAACTTACCAGAAGACCATAGCACTATGAGCCAAGCCAATATCGCCCCCGTGATCTCTTTTCTGAAGACGTTACAAGACAATATCTGCGACGAAGTCAGCGCCGTTGATGGCGAGCAGTCATTCCGTGAGGATGCCTGGACCAGACCGGGTGGCGGCGGCGGACGTACCCGTGTGCTTGAAAACGGGGCTGTGTTCGAGCAGGCCGGGGTCAACTTTTCGCATGTTTTCGGCGATCAGCTACCACCATCGGCCACCGCAGCCCGACCGGAGCTGGCGGGGCGCTCTTTTCAGGCGGTGGGTGTATCGCTGGTGATTCACCCACACAACCCCTATGTACCGACCTCGCACATGAACGTGCGTTTTTTCATCGCCGAATCGGAAGGAGAAGAACCGATCTGGTGGTTCGGAGGTGGCTTCGATCTGACGCCCTATTACGGCTTCGAGGAAGACTGTATTCACTGGCACCAAACGGCAAAATCAGCCTGTGAACCGGCCGGGCCAGACTGCTACCCCAAGCTGAAGAAATGGTGCGATGATTATTTCTACCTCAAACACCGCCAGGAGCCGCGCGGTATTGGCGGGCTTTTTTTCGACGACTGGAACGAACCCGATTTCGACGCGGCCTTTGCTCTGACCCGCAGCGTGGGCGAGCACTATACCAAGGCCTATCTGCCCATCGTGGATAAACGCAAGGGTATGGCATACGGCGAGCGGGAACGGCAGTTTCAGCTTTACCGGCGTGGCCGCTATGTGGAATTCAACCTGGTCTATGACCGTGGCACGCTGTTCGGTTTGCAGTCCGGCGGCCGTACCGAGTCGATTCTGATGTCACTGCCGCCACTGGTACGCTGGCAATACAACTATCAGCCCGAACCAGGCAGTGCCGAAGCGGAACTCTACGAGAAATACCTAGTACATCGCGACTGGCTCGATCAAGCGTAGCATTTGCGTCTCGCTGGCGACTCGCTCACGCACACAGGTCATCGGCCTGGATATGTAATAACCCTGCGCGTAGTCGATGCCCATATCCAATAGCGCGCGCAGCGTTTCGGGCGTCTCAACATACTCGGCCACGGTTTTCATGCCCAGCGAATGGGCAATGTCATTGATGGCAATGACAATCGCGCGGTCGATCGGATCGAGCATCATGTCTTCAACGAACTGACCATCGATCTTCACCATGTCCACCGGCAGGAATTTCAGCTGTGAAAACGAACTGAAGCCGGTACCGAAGTCATCCAGCGCAAAACGCCAGCCGCGGCTGCGCATCCGTTCGATGAACTTTCGCGCCGAGTCGATTTTTTCGATGGCACTGGTTTCAGTCACTTCAAAAATCAGCGACGATGGCGGCAGACTGGTTTCCAGCAACAGCTTTTCCAGTTTTCTCAGGGTCTCGCTCGTATTCAGCGTTACGCCGGAGAGGTTGACGGAAAAACTGGCATCGCGACCCTGATCACGCAAATCTTCCAGCACTCGGACCGATTCACGCACAACCCACAAATCGATCTTGTCGATCAGCTTGAAGCGTTCCGCCATCGACAGGAACGCCCCCGGGCCGATCAACTCCTTCTCGCCGTCATCGAGGCGCAACAGCACTTCATAGTGGTCCGGCAGATGTGACAGCGATGCCCACAAGCGATTCGGCTCGCCCGGCAAGCTGTGCGAATTGACTTCCTCCAGCGGCAGGATTGGCTGAAAGTACAATCTAAAGCGATCGAACTCGAGCGCATCCTTCAGCTTCATCGACCACACGATCTCCTCATTCATCGACTCCTTGTCACGATCCTGAGAAGGGGTGTAGAGATGTGACTGGTTACGCCCCTTACGCTTGGCAATACCACAAGCAATATCCGCATTGGCCAACACATCCTTATTCTCAAGATCGGGCAGAATCATCGCAATGCCGATACTGCAACTCAGCTTGTAGGAGATGTCATCGGTGATATAAGCGACATCCTGCAAACTGTCACGGATATCCTCGGCAATCGAAATGGCCTCCTCTTCTTCCACCTCCCGAAGAATGACGGCAAACTCATCCCCACCCAGGCGTGCCACGTCATCCGTTACGCGCACACATTCTCGCAGACGGTCACTGGCCTGGCGGAGAATGTAGTCCCCCGCCTCATGCCCAGCCGTATCATTGAGATACTTGAAGCGGTCAAAGTCGATGTATAGCAATGCTCCGGCAGTTACCGTGCCACTCCTGACCGCCATGACTTCGCGCTTGAGTGACTGTTCGAAATGCCGACGGTTGTACAAATTCGTCAGCGGGTCACGCGTGGCTGCATGGATCAGCCGCTTTTCCAGCCGTTTGCGTTCCGTGATGTCACGGAAGGCGACGACTGCCCCCTTGCGCTCACCGCCAACCTCCAACGGCGCAACCGTGCAGGCGACATCGATTTTCTGCCTGTTGGCGCGATAGAAGTTGATTTCCAGCTGGTCGAGCCGGGTACCGTTGAGATAGGCTTCCTCCAGCACGTCGATCACACCGTTATCCCCGCGACGCTGCGCGTGCTGGATATGGATGAGGCCGCTTGCCGCCTTGCCTTCAAACTCACTGGCACGCTTGAAGCCCAGAATCCGCTGCCCGGCCGGGTTCATGAAGGATATCCGTCCTTTGGTATCGACACCGTAGACTCCCTCGCCGATCGAACCCAGAATCGCTTCAAAGCGGCGTCGTTCCGCCTCTGCCGTTTTCTGCACAGCAATTTGATTGTCGAGTGAATGAATCCGCGCCAGAAACAGCGCATCGGTCTCGGTCTTGAAGACACATTCCACCGCGCCCGACTCCAGCGCATGCTGCACAGCCTTGTCGTTGTAGCTACTGATCAACACGACACTGCGCATGTATTTCAGTGTTTGGTGCGCCAACACCTTTTCGAAGAAGCGGCGGCCTTCCTCGGACATCAGGATGGCGTAGTCGACAATAACGATATCGAAGCTGTCTTCCGATGCAAGATCACTGGTCAGCTGGTCGAGGCCAGCGACAACCGATACCCGAAAACCGGCTGATTCCAGGCTCTTCTGGTAGCGGGCTCGATCCTGCACCGACTCATCGACCAACAGGACGCGTGCACCAGAACCCCGCTTGGGTTCACCCTGTCGGACCGGCTCGACGTGAGTTCGCCGCCTGAGATGCTGATTGAGAAAGGCCAGAATTTCATGTTGGTTCGAATGCCCCAGCCATGCCGCCTTCGGCAGTGACACTACCCACTGTCGCAATTCTTCAGTTGGCGTATCGGTCAAAATCAACTGCGGCACCATCATCAAGGGGGCGGTGGCCAGCATGCGTTGCAGTAGCAGGCGCAACTCCGGCTCGTGAGCAACCCACTCCATGACAATGGCCGAAAAGGCATCCGACGACGCCCCTCTGAGCAGATTGACCGCCTGCCAGTAGTCCGTGCACTCGACCACCTCGTAGCCCGACGCCTGCAATGACTGGGCCAGCGCAAAGCGTTGGGTATGAGAACTCTCTATCAGCAAAATACGTTGCATTGGAACAGCTTGTTATCGTTATCCTTTTAATGATCTGCATGCTACCCACGCCCTTCCCACAGCCCAAGCCGCCACTTCACAGCGGCATGTAGGTAGACCACCAGCAGCGGTCCGGCCTCAACCAGACTGCTGCCTGCCTCACACGAAAC
>CAZQXF010000019.1:0-17985 GCA_964596975.1 uncultured Thiotrichales bacterium
GTGAACGCCAGCCAGCGCACTGCAGTGGGCGGTCGGAGCAGAGAAGCGGCGCGAGATTCGGGCTAGCCCGGATTTCCCGCTGGGTCTCGTAGCGAGGCTATGCTGTGGAGTGTGGGTGGGGGGCGGCACCTCATGTTTGGAGCAGATCCCTGAAAGTTCGCTTTGGTGTCGATACGCTTCGAGGTTTGAGTTATTTGTCGCGCTTTCACGGTGATATCGGCGCTCGTTGGCGTCCTGCGCATTTCGCCCCATCCCGTTGGGGCGAGTTACTTTCTTGTCAACAGCAACAAGAAAGTAACCAAAGAAATGCCGCCCGACTAGCCTGCTCCTTCCTGCGCTTCTCGCCTCAGGCGGGGCGGCGCGAACTCGCTGCGCTCAAACAGGCGCGCCGCTTGATCCCGCCTGAGACTGCGATGCTCGGGCAGGCAAACGGGAGCAATCAAATGCGTTGATGCTTCGTTTTGGAGTGGGGCCTGTGCGAAAGTCGATCATTGGGAGAATGGATGAAACAACTGCATTGCGAAACCCGGGGGGCGGGGCCTGATTTGGTGTTGCTGCATGGCTGGGGCATGGGGGCGCAGGTTTGGGCACCGGTGCTGCCCGAGTTGACGGCGCGCTATCGCGTGACTTGTGTTGATTTGCCTGGGCATGGCGACAGCCCCGTGCTTGCGGGTGATGATCTGTCGCTTTGGCTGGAGGCGCTGCTGGCGGTGGCGCCGAAGGGCGCTGTCTGGATAGGCTGGTCTTTGGGCGGCATGCTGGCATTGGCTGCTGCGGAGGCTTGCCCTGATAGCATTAGCGGTGTGGTGAGCGTTGCCAGCAACCTGCGTTTCATTTCAACCCGGGATTGGCCGGATGCGATTTCGCCTGAGACATTTCAGGATGTCGTCGATGGCATCGCGGCCGATCCGGTGAAGACGTTGCAGCGGTTTATTGCGTTGCAGTTTCTTGGTGTGCGTGAGGCGGCGGCCGTGCCGCATCATCTCCGTGCACAGGTTGCGGCAGCGCGGCCGTCCAGTGCCGGCTTGCTGGCAGGGCTCGATATGCTGCGGACAATTGATAATCGTTCGAGGGTTGGGAGTGTGAAAGTACCGGTGCAGATGCTGTTTGGACAAAAGGACAAGCTGGTGCCGCCAGCGGCGATCAGTGAGATTCAGATGCTCAATCCGGCGGTGGATATTCGCAGCATTGCCGGCGCTGGGCATGCGCCGTTTCTGACGCATACGGAAGTCTTTCTGAATACGGTAAAACCGTTCTTCGCTGCCCATGCCGGTTGATTTCACGCTTGATGTCTGTGGCGCGCGCCGCGCCTTCGATGCCGCTGCTGGGAGCTATGACGAGGCTGCCGTGTTGCAGCGTGAGGTCGGTGAGCGACTGGTTGGGCGGCTCGACTATATCCGCATTACCCCTGAGCGGATTCTCGATCTTGGTGCTGGCACCGGGCATCTCACTGCGTTGTTGCTGGATCGCTACCGCAAGGCTGAGGTGTGGGCGGCCGATTTCGCGCCCGCGATGCTGCAACGGGCGCAGAAACGCGGCAGTTGGCGCCGCCGTCCGAAGGTGGTGTGTGCCGATGCTGGTGCCTTGCCGTTTGCCAATGGCTGTTTCGATCTCGTCGTCTCCAATCTGATGTTGCAGTGGTGCATGCCCCAGGCGACGTACCTCGCCGAGATTCGCCGGGTGGTTGCAGGCAATGGTCTGTTGATGTTTTCGACCTTTGGGCCGGATACGTTGAAAGAGTTGCGCGCCGCCTGGGCGGAGGTCGACAGCGGTCGGCATGTCCATGAATTCATGGATATGCATGACGTTGGCGACATACTGCTGGAGACGGGATTTTCCGGTCCAGTGATGGATATGGAGATGGTGACGCTAACCTATGATGAGTTGCTTGCGTTGATGCGTGATCTCAAGGCCATTGGTGCGGTCAATGCAGATGCCGGGCGTCAGCGGGGATTGCTTGGTCGCCAGGCCTACCATCGGCTGTGTCAGGCCTACGAGCGTTTTCGGGATGCTGCCGGCTTGCTCCCGGCGACCTACGAGGTAGTCTACGGACACGCGTGGGTACCAGATGTTCCACCCCCGTCCTCAATGGAAGAAAATTTCCCTGCCAATGTGATGGTGAATACCCTCGAGTGATCACTGCAAGGGATTGATTTGTAAGCGGAATTGTTGGTCCGCTTGGTCTTATTGATGCGCTGTATTTGTTGACCGCGCTACTTGGTTATTATTGATTTTTCGCATTCTTTCGGTATCCTCACGCGACTTTTCTTCATATTTCGGGTGCCTCTTTCGCAGTTCAGGGGCTTCCCGAGGTCAGGCTGAGATCAATTTTGGGAGAGGCTTATGGCTGGCGCAGTACCTGTCGTGCATCAGGAATACAACTACGACATTGTCAAGAAGTTTGCGATAGCGGCGATTATCTGGGCTGTCGCGGGCATGGGAATTGGCGTGTATATCGCTTCCGAGCTAGCCTGGCCGTTTCTGAATTTCGACCTTGAATACATTACTTTTGGTCGTTTGCGACCGGTGCATACGTCGAGCGTTATCTTCGGGTTTGGCGGCAACGCACTGTTTGCAACCTCCTATTATGTGGTGCAGCGAACCTGCCAAGCGCGTTTGCCGAGTGATGCGGCCGCCAATTTCACCTTCTGGGGCTGGAACATTGCCATCGCACTCGGCGGGATCAGTTACATGCTCGGCTACAGCCAGGGCCGTGAATATGCCGAGCCTGAGTGGCCAATCGATCTGCTGATCACCGTTGTCTGGGTGACTTATTTCTGGCTGTATGCCGGGACGCTGCGTCGCCGCTCCCAGCCGCATATCTACGTTGCCAACTGGTTCTACATGGGTTTCATTCTGGCGACGGCTCTGCTGCATATCTTCAATAACCTGACCATGCCCGTCAGTCTGACCGGCATGAAGTCCTACAGCCTGTTCTCGGGTGCGCAGGATGCGATGACGCAGTGGTGGTACGGCCACAATGCGGTAGGTTTTTTCCTGACAGCGGCCTTTCTTGGCATGATGTACTACTTCGTGCCCAAGCAAGCAGGGCGGCCGGTTTACTCCTACCGGCTATCCATCGTCCACTTCTGGGCGCTGGTATTTCTCTACATGTGGGTTGGTACGCACCATCTCCACTGGACTGCAATTCCCGACTGGACATCGACACTTGCAGCGACGTTCTCGATCGTTCTGCTGATGCCATCCTGGGGTGGCATGATCAATGGCATCATGACGCTGTCTGGCGCTTGGGATAAGCTGCGTAGCGATCCGATCATGCTGTTCATGATTACCGCGCTTTCGTTCTACGGCATGTCAACATTCGAAGGCCCGATGATGGCGCTGAAAAGCGTGAACGCCTTGTCGCATTACACTGACTGGACCGTTGGTCACGTGCATTCCGGTGCGTTGGGGTGGGTGGCCATGATCTCTTTTGGCTCGCTATACCACATGATTCCGCGCCTTTGGAATACAACGCTGTACAGCCTGCGCCTGGTCTACGTGCATTTCTTCCTGGCGACGATCGGTATCGTGCTCTATATCGTCGCAATGTGGGTTTCGGGTATCGGTCAAGGTTTGATGCTGCGTGCCTTCGATGATTACGGAAATCTGGCCTATACCTTCGTTGAGTCGGTGGTCTTTATGCATTGGCCGCTGGCGACACGTGCGCTTGGCGGTGCCTTCTTCCTTTCCGGCATGTTGTTGATGGCGTTCAATATTTACAAAACAGTCAGCCTTGCCCGACGCGAGGAAGCAAAAGCCGGGGCTGCCGAAGCCGCCAGGCTGGCGCAGGCTTAAGGGGAGGTTGAAACTATGTTCAAGCATGAAACCATTGAAACTAACGCAGGCCTGCTGATTGTTTTGTCGCTGGTGGCCATGGGAATCGGCGGGCTGGTTGAGATTGTCCCGTTGTTTCATCTCAATGACACGATCGAGAAAGTCGATGGTGTTCGACCCTATACGCCACTGGAGTTGCGTGGCCGCGATATCTATCAGCGTGAAGGTTGCTATCTCTGTCACTCGCAGATGGTTCGTCCATTCCGGGACGAGGCGCTGCGCTACGGCCACTATTCACTGGCGGCTGAATCCCAGTATGACCACCCGTTTCAGTGGGGCTCGAAACGTACTGGGCCGGATCTTGCCCGTGTGGGGGGTAAGTACTCCAATGAATGGCATGTGCAGCATTTGACGGCTCCGCGAAGTGTTGTGCCGGAGTCGATCATGCCAAACTATCCGTGGCTGCGGCAGCGCAGTTTGCAGTACGCGGACGTGGGTGATCGGATGCGTGCACTGAAGAAGGTGGGTGTCCCGTACTCGCTGACCAAGGAAGAGTACGACGCCAATGTCGAAAAATTCGGTGAAGAAGTCGCAAAGGATCTGGACATCAATCGTGCCGAAGAGAATCTCGTGGCGGAAGCGCAGAAAGAAAACTTCGACGGCAACCCGAACAAATTGACGGAGATGGATGCACTGGTGGCCTATCTGCAGATGTTGGGCACCCTGGTCGATTTCAATAAATATGACGAGGGTTATTTTGTCGAGTTCCGATAGATCCATCTGGATCACCGATGCTGGTTGACTTCTGGCACTGGATCACTCAGTTGGGCAACAGCAAGATTGTCGCCCTGCTGATCTTTTTTCCGCTGTTCATGGGGATCGTGTTGTATGTCTTCACGAACAAGGAGAGGTCCAGACGCCTCGAATCCTACAAGTACATGCCACTTCAGGACGATGATGG
This sequence comes from uncultured Thiotrichales bacterium, assembly GCA_964596975.1. Taxonomy (GTDB): domain Bacteria; phylum Pseudomonadota; class Gammaproteobacteria; order UWMA-0217; family UWMA-0217; genus JALSHZ01. The sequence continues at coordinate 4,739 of CAZQXF010000019.1, forward strand.
GCCTGAGGTGAAACACGAAAAAGGTAATGTAAAATGAGCAATGCCGATAACCGAAGCCGCACAGGCGCGGAAACCACCGGACATGTCTGGGACGGGGATTTGCAGGAATACAATAATCCTGTTCCTGCGTGGTGGACCTGGGCGTTCTATGGAACCATCATTTTTGCGCTGGTCTATTGGCTGCTCTATCCGGCATGGCCGATCGGTAATGACTTTACCAAAGGAAGGTTCAATAACATCACCTTCGTCAATGACAAGGGTGAGAAAGTCACCACCCACTGGAATATGCGTGCGCTGTTCCTGAAGGAGCAGCAAACCGGGGAGCAGGCCCTGAAGCAAAAGGAGTATCTGGACAAGATCTCCCAGAGTAGCTATCAGGAGATCATGCATGACCCCGACAAGATGGCCTTCGTCAACTCGATGGCGAAAGTGCTGTTTGCCGACAACTGTGGTTCCTGCCATGGCAAGGGCGCCAATGGTGTTATTGGGCTCTATCCCAATCTGCGTGATGATGATTGGCTCTGGGGTGGCACGATCGACGAGATCCATCACACCATTACGAATGGCCGCAAGGGTTTCATGCCGTCGTTTGCCGGTGTCTTCCCCAAGGAGAAGCTCGAGTCGGTCGCTGCTTATGTATTGTCCCTGTCTGGAATTGTGGGTGAAGACAAGGCAAAGATCGAAGAAGGCAAGCATATCTTTCAAGGTGAAGAGGGTGGCTGCTACTACTGTCACACCGCCAAGGCGACGGGTATGAAATCGCAGGGCTCCGCGAATCTCACCGACAAAGTGTGGACGATCGCCAATGTCCCTGCTGCAGCAACCTACGAAGACAAGCTTGCTGCGGTCGAAAAAGTGATCGTCGAAGGCGTGGATCGTGAGATGCCAACCTGGAAAGGACGCTTGTCCGACGATCATATCAAGCTGCTGACGGTCTACATCCATCAGCTCGGTGGCGGCAAGTAGACGAATAGGCTGTTTCTCTTCAGTGGTCGACTTTTCTGGTCGGCCACACTATTCTTTCCCGCACTTCATTTCCGTGTCAGGTTGTTGCGATGGACAATCATAGCGCTGCGGCGCGCGTGCCGATCTACCCGCGTTCGGTCAAGGGTAGTTTCCGCCGATTCAAAAATACGATCCTGATCATTGCCTACGTGGTCTATTACGGGCTGCCGTGGTTGCCGTGGTCTCGCTCCGTGGGACCTGATCGCGCGGTGCTGTTCGATATTGTCGGGCGCAAATTTTACTTTTTCGACCTCGTGGTACAGCCGCAGCAGATCTTCTGGCTTGCCGGGTTGCTGATCATTGCTGCATTGTTGCTGTTTTTCGTCACTGGCGTCGCTGGTCGTGTGTTCTGTGGGTATTTCTGTTTTCAGACGCTCTGGAGCGATCTGTTCTTCAAGATCGAACACTGGGTACAGGGTGAGCGTCCGGCGCGCATTCGTCTGGCCCGCCAAGCCTGGAATGCGGAGAAGCTTCGCAAGATCGGCCTGACCTGGCTGCTATGGTTTCTGGTTGCGTTCTGGACCGCGATTACCTTTACCCTCTACTGGGGTGACGCGGGTGATTTGCTGACGCGATTTTTCAGTGGCAGCGCACCAAGCGCCATGTATATCACGGTGGCGGTGCTGACCTTTACCACCTTCACGATGGCGGGTCTGGCGCGCGAGCAGGTCTGTACCCACATGTGTCCCTATTCGCGTTTTCAGGCGGCGATGTTCGACAAGAATACCAAACTGGTTGCTTATGACCGGAAGCGTGGTGAGGGCGTCAAGGGGCGGGCGAAGATACGCAAGGGGCAGAAGACCGCTGAGGAACGTCATGAGGCGGGAATTGGGGACTGCATCGACTGTGGTTACTGTGTCCAGGTCTGCCCGACGGGGATCGATATTCGCGATGGCCTGCAGATTTCCTGCATCCACTGTGGCTTGTGTATCGATGCCTGCAACAACATCATGGACAGTCTCGACTGGCCGCGCGGCCTGATTCGCTATAGCTCCGAGACCGAAGATGAGGGTGGCAAGGTCAGGATTTTCTCACTTAAATCCATCGGCTATGCAATATCCATTATTGCGGTGACTGCGGTGCTGGTCTGGAGTATTTCGCACAAGGCAGATCTCGAAACGGCGCTTACCCAGACCCGACAGCCTCTGTATGTCGTGTTGTCAGATGGCTCAATTCTGAACAGCTATGAACTCAAGCTGGCGAATCAGACGACCGAAGAACGTCACTATGCGCTTGCAATGCGGGGCCTCGATAACGCGACACTCGACACCGGCGGCTTTGATGCCGTAACCCTGAAACCGTTGAAGACCCTGCGCTTGATGCTCAAGGTGAAGCAGGCCGATACCGGGAAACCGAAAAACAAGGTCGAGGATTTCGAATTTGTCGTGCTGGATCAAGATAGTGGGAAGGAGGCTGCGGTCATACCGACGCGCTTTTACGCACCGTGACGGGCAGCATGATGAGTGATTTCGTCAAGCTAATGGCCGTCGCGCTGCCATTGCAGTTCGCACTGTTCTTTTTGCTGTACCGTTTTACCCGGCTGCGTGGCAAACAGGTAACGCTGGTGGTGATCGCAGTGGCAGTGGCGCTTTATGTTCCCTGGGGCATCATCCACTGGAGCAGTCTGGATCAGTTTGCCTATCGGCTCGCCTTTTTTATCACCTTTCCCTACCTCTTTGGTATTGTCACATCACACTGGGAAGCTGCCGAAGCGCGTGGCGACGAGCGTGGTGGCAGCTTTTTCCATTGGGCGCCGATGACGATGTTCTTTTTCTTTGTCGGTATCGCCGTCGTTGATTCGATTATCATCAGCCTGGCTGACAAGGGGATGTCCGGCGAGTTCGCGGCGAAGTTTTTGCCGGCCCCACGTTCCGGTGCAAACGCCGTTTCCTATTTTCCTGGTGCGGTCTCCCACGACTTTCAGGAAAAGGAGCTGCAATACAATGCCCATATGGAGCGCTTGAAGCGCCAGCAATTGCTCGGTTGGACGGTGCGCAAAGGGTGGGTCGGTGAGGCAGTTGCCGGGCGTGAAGCAGTCTTCAAGGTGGCGGTGGAAGGGCCCGATGGCCGGCTGATCGAAGGGGCATCGATCAATGGAACGTTCTTGCGACCAGGAAACAATCGCCTGGATACCCCGTTTGTGATGCAGCCGGATGGCTCGGGGAGCTATATCGCCCATGTCACCTTGGCGGCACCAGGGCGTTGGGGGCTTGTGTTGATTATCGAGCGTGGTGATGATCACTATGAGTTGACGGCTTCGACATCTGTCAATGAGCCTGACGCGAGCGGCAGGTAAGCTGCCGGCGCATGTCATCATCCGCGCACAAAGAATGCTTCCACTGTGGCCTGCCGATACCCGACGATCTTGACCTGACGGTCGAGATTCAGGGTAAATCGCGCCCGATGTGCTGCATGGGCTGTCAGGCTGTGGCGAAGGCCATTGTTGACAACGGACTGGAAGACTACTATCGCCACCGCACCGAAAAGGCGCAGGTCGGCGAGGCCCTGGTGCCAGATGCGCTTCGTGAGTTGCAAGTCTACGACAACGAGACCTTGCAGCAGTCTTTCGTGCACGTTCGAGACGGTGATGTGCGTGAGGCATCGCTGATTCTCGAGGGCATTGTCTGTGCCGCCTGTGTCTGGCTCAGCGAGCGTCATGTGGGGGCGATGGATGGCGTGCTTGCCTTCCATGTCAACTATTCTACGCATCGCGCCCAGGTCACCTGGGATAACAGCAAGATTCAGCTCAGTGACATTCTGGGGGCGATTTCGGCGATTGGCTACCACGCCCACCCCTTTGATGCGAGTCGCCAGGCGGCGTTGCAAAAGAAGGAGCGTAACCGCGCATTGCGGCGCATCGGCATCGCTGGTGTCGGCACCATGCAGGTGATGATGATGGCGGTTGCCATGTACCTTGGTGAGTACCAGGGTATGGACGAAAGCATCCGTAACTTGCTGCGCTGGGCCAGTCTGATCGTTACCTTGCCCGTCATCGGCTATTCTGGCCAGGCATTTTTCCAGTCCGCCTGGCGGGATCTGCGTCAAGGGCGTCTTGGCATGGACGTGCCCGTCTCGCTGGCCATCGGGATCGCCTTCATCGCCAGTGCCTGGGCGACCTGGACCGGGCAGGGGCACGTCTATTTCGACTCCGTCACGATGTTCACCTTCTTCCTGTTAATCGGGCGGACACTCGAAATGACGGCGCGCCACAAGGCAGGGCAGGTGGCTGAAGAGCTGGTCAAGCTAATGCCGGCGACGGCCAATCGTCTGAGCGAGGATGGCATTGAATCAGTACCGGTGGCGGAGTTGGCGATTGGTGATCGTCTGGTGGTGAAGCCGGGCGAGGTCGTGCCCACCGACGGCGTAGTGGTCGAGGGTAAAAGCAGCGTCAACGAAGCGTTGCTTACTGGTGAGAGTCTGCCACGTGCCAAGCATCCGGGTGATCATGTCATCGGCGGTACGATCAATACCGAGTCTCCACTGACGATCGAAGTGGATCGCGTCGGCCAGGACACCGTGCTCGCCGGCATCTCGCGCTTGCTGGAGCGGGCGCATGCTGAAAAGCCACGGGTCGCTGAGCTGGCGAACCGGGTGGCTGGCTGGTTTGTTGCTGCGCTGCTGCTGGTGGCTGCGCTGGTTTTTGGTTACTGGTATCTCCATCGCCCCGATGATGCGTTGTGGATAACGCTATCGGTGCTGGTCATTACCTGCCCCTGCGCATTGTCGCTGGCGACGCCGGTGGCGCTGACGGCGGCTACCGGCAGTCTGACGGCGCGTGGCGTGCTGACGACGCGGGGCCATGCGCTGGAAACATTGGCGCGCGCAACCGATATCATTTTCGACAAGACAGGTACCCTGACGCACGGCGACTTGGTGGTAGTTTCCGTGACGCTGCTGGGTGATGCTGATGAGCAATGGCTGCGCCGCCTGGCGGCAGGACTTGAAGGCTACAGCGAACACCCCGTTGCTGAGGCGCTGAAGGCAGATGTCGACGCGCTGGAGCTGGAAGTGATCGAGGCGGAGACTGGTCGTGGTGTCATGGGTCGGCTTGATGATGACTACTACCGGCTGGGCAGCCTCGAATTCATCCGCGAGTGGCACCCGACCGTCGTTGCCTCGGGTGAGTCGGGCACGACGATCTATCTGGCCAGCCGCGACGCGGTGCTGGCCGCCTTTCATCTCAGTGATGAGCCGCGCCGCGAAGCACCAGCAGTGGTGCGTGAACTCGAAGCCATGGGCATCACCGTGCATCTGCTCAGTGGTGACAATGCCAAAGCTGTCGCCATGATCGCCGAGCGCCTCGGTATTGCGCATTTTCAGGCCGAGCAGCTTCCCGAGGATAAACTGGCCTATCTGCGGCAATTGCAGGGCCAGGGGCGGGTAGTCGCCATGGTGGGTGATGGCGTCAATGACGCCCCGGTGCTGGCGGGCGCACAGGTCTCCATTGCCATGGGCAAGGGCGCGCAACTGGCTCAGGCGAGTGCGGACATGGTGTTGCTCAGCGACGATCTGACGGTGCTGCCGTTCAGCGTGGAGATGGCGCGCAAGACCCTGAAGGTGATTCGCCAGAATATTGTCTGGGCGATCGGCTACAATCTGGTTGCATTACCGCTGGCTGCCGCCGGTTATATTCTGCCGTGGATGGCCGCCATCGGCATGTCGGGCAGCTCACTGTTTGTCGTTCTGAACGCCCTGCGTCTGAAAGAGGGCATGGTGAAATGATGGCCTCGTGCCATACTCCCTGAAAAACAAGAGGTCGCGCAATGGAAATACTTTATATCCTGATTCCTCTGGCCGTGGTCCTTGCTGCCGTTGCAATTGCCGCTTTCGTGATGTCCGTTCGAAGCGGCCAATATGACGATCTCGATGGGGCTGCGCACCGAATCTTGATGGATGACGACGATCCGATGATTCCGAGGTATGGAGACGATAAAAAGGGTAAAGGTGCATCTGACGACTGATTGCGGTCAGATCCTTGCAGGTTGGTGGATGATAGGGTAGATTTTGCCGCAAACCACTTTTTAGCAGAGGAAATCCGCATGTCACTCGATCACAACAAGCATTTCTATATTTCGATGACCATTGTCGTAGCGCTGATCGCGTGGTCCTGGTTCAGCTTCCTGTCGGTGGTTTTCTCCGGTTGAGCGGGATAATTCTGCTGCATTAAAAAAACCGCCCGATTGGCGGTTTTTTTGTGCCAATCGTTCCTGCCCCTGTCAGTCGATGACTGCGCCGGCGATACATTCCTCCTCATGATACAGCACCAGCGCCTGTCCCGGCGTGATGGCCCGTTGCGGCGTGTCAAACCTGACTTCGCAACACCCATTGTCCAATAAGGTGACCTCGCAGTCCTGATCCGCCTGACGGTAGCGAATCTTCGCTTTGCAGCGAAGATGCTGTGTTATGGGCGGTCGCCCGGCGATCCAGTTCAGTTGTGAGGCGCTCAGTTCACGACGCTGCAGCAAGGGGTGTTCGTGCCCCTGCACCACCACGAGTTGGTTGCTGTCGAGCCGTTTTTCGGCGACGAACCAGGGGGCGTCGTCGGCATCCTTGACCCCGCCGATGCCGAGACCCTGGCGTTGACCCAATGTATAGAACATCAGGCCGCTATGCTGGCCGATCACTTCGCCTTTGTCGGTGATGATGTCGCCCGGCTGCGCCGCAATGAAACGCTGCAGAAAGTCGCGAAACTTGCGCTCGCCGATGAAGCAGATGCCGGTGCTGTCCTTTTTGGCGCTATTGACGAAGCCTTGTGCCGCCGCAATTTCGCGTACTTCGGATTTCTCCATACCGCCGAGCGGGAACAGGGCGTGACGTAGCTGGTGCTGACCCAGCGCGCAGAGAAAGTAGCTCTGGTCCTTGTTGGCATCCTTGCCCTTGAGTAGCCGCCAGTTGCCACCGGACTGCTCGATCCGGGCATAGTGGCCGGTGGCGATGTAGTCGGCCCCCAGGCCGAGTGCATGCTCCAGAAAGGCCTTGAACTTGATCTCCTTGTTGCACATGACGTCCGGGTTTGGCGTGCGCCCAGCACGATATTCGGCCAGGAAGTACTCGAACACCCGGTCCCAGTAGTCAGCCGAGAAGTTGACCGTGTGTAGCCGGATACCCAGCTGGTCGCTGACGGCCTGCGCATCGCGAAGATCTTCGGCAGCCGTGCAATAGTCGTCACTGTCGTCTTCTTCCCAGTTTTTCATGAACAGGCCTTCCACCGCGTAGCCTTCCTGGAGGAGTTTCCAGGCCGCTACCGATGAGTCGACGCCGCCCGACATGCCAATAATGACGCGGGTTTTTTGCTGCCTTGAAGTCATGGCGGATATAATGGGCCAGCTACGCAACCTTGCGCAATAACCACGGAGTGAATGCATGACCTATCAGCACATCGAAGTCCCCGCCAGCGGCGAGAAGATCACGGCCAACAGCGACAATTCGCTCAATGTGCCCGATCAGCCGATCATTCCCTTTGTCGAGGGGGACGGCATCGGCATCGATATCACGCCGGTAATGCGCAAGGTGATCGATGCCGCTGTCGACAAGGCTTACGGTGGCGCGCGTTCGATCCAGTGGATGGAGATCTACGCCGGTGAAAAGGCCAACAAGGTCTACGGTGAAGATGTCTGGCTGCCGGAAGAGACGCTGGATGCGATTCGTGAGTTTCTGATCGCCATCAAGGGGCCGTTGACGACACCGGTTGGCGGTGGCATCCGCTCGCTCAACGTGGCGTTGCGGCAAGAGCTGGATCTCTACGTCTGTCAGCGACCGGTGCAATATTTTGAAGGCACGCCCAGCCCGCTGAAGGAGCCGGAAAAAACCGATATGGTGATCTTTCGCGAGAACTCCGAGGACATCTATGCCGGTATCGAATGGGAAGCGGGCAGTGACGATGTGAAGAAGGTCATCGATTTCCTGCAGCAGGAGATGGGCGTTACCAAGATCCGTTTTCCTGAAACATCCGGCATTGGCATCAAGCCCGTATCGCGGGATGGCACGCGCCGTCTGGTGCGCAAGGCGATCCAGTATGCTATCGACAACAATCGTCCGTCGGTGACGCTGGTGCACAAGGGCAACATCATGAAGTTCACCGAGGGCGCCTTTAAAACCTGGGGCTATGAGCTGGCGGTGGACGAGTTCGGTGCCGAGCCGCTCGATGGCGGGCCATGGCACCATTTCAAGCACCCGGACAGCGGCGAGCAGATCATCGTCAAGGATGTGATTGCCGATGCCTTCCTGCAGCAGATTCTGCTGCGCCCGGCAGAGTATGACGTCATCGCCACGCTCAATCTCAACGGCGACTATGTCTCCGATGCGCTGGCGGCTCAGGTGGGTGGTATTGGTATCGCACCCGGCGCCAATCTGTCCGATACCATCGGTTTGTTCGAGGCGACCCATGGGACAGCGCCCAAATATGCCGGCAAGGACCAGGTGAACCCTGGCTCCCTGATCTTGTCTGCAGAAATGATGCTGCGGCATATGGGCTGGACCGAGGCCGCGGATCTCGTCATCAAGGCCATTGGCGCGGCGATCCGAAGCAAGAACGTCACCTACGATTTCCACCGGCTGATGGAAGGTGCCACGAAGGTGTCGTGTTCCGGTTTTGGCGAGGAAATGATTAAGCGGATGTGATTGAGTTCACAAACGGGTCGTGGCTGTCACACCATTTTGCCGTTTGCTTGCCTTATTGAAAGGCGCGATTTCGCCCCACATGGTTACGGGCAGCGGCTGAAAATTGGCTATATTATTAGGGACTGCGATCAACTGATGGTCGCGACAGAAGAGTAAGAAGTAGAGAATATGGCTGAGAAAGAACACATCGATGGTGGTGATGCCGGCCTGCTGCTGGAAACCGGAAAACCGGAACTGAAGGAGCCGCCGCGTTACAACGTGATTCTGCTGAATGACGACTACACGCCGATGGAGTTCGTCGTCAAGGTGCTGGAGCAGTTTTTTGGTCTCGACCGGGAGAATGCGACGCGCGTCATGCTGAACGTGCATACCAAGGGCAAGGGGATCTGCGGCACCTTCAGCAAGGATGTGGCGGAAACGAAAACGGCGATGGTGAACAACTACGCACGCGAAAACAATCATCCGCTGTTGTGCACGATGGAGGCTGTTTGACGGCTGTGGCTGTGATTTGGTCAGGTACTCAGGGTACTGAGTTCGGAAACCTGACTGCGACAGAATCAGGACAGTGGCAGGCTGTCTGCGAAAGAAAGGGTATCCTGCGCACAAATGATCGCGGAAACCGTATCGAGAACCGAACAGGAACGGTTGGTGGCTCGATCATGAATCAACCAATGGTGAGCAGTAATGTTGAATAAAGAGCTGGAAACTTCACTCAATGAGGCGTTCAAGGAGGCGCGGGACAAACGTCATGAATTCATGACGGTCGAGCACCTGCTGCTGGCCCTGTTGAACAACCCGACAGCTGCTCACTTGCTGCGCGTCTGTGGCGCCAGCCTGGATAAGCTGCGGCGCGAACTCAGTACCTTCATCGATGAGAACACCCCGACCCTGCCGGCTGGAGATCTGCGCGACACGCAGCCAACGCTGGGTTTTCAGCGGGTGCTGCAACGGGCGGTGTTTCATGTCCAATCGTCTGGCAAATCCGAAGTCAGCGGGGCCAACGTGCTGGTGGCGATCTTCGGCGAGCAAGAGTCTCATGCCGTTTTCCTGCTCAACCAGCAGGACATTTCCCGGCTCGATGTCGTCAACTACATTTCGCACGGTGTCTCCAAGATCGAGGAAGAGAAGGACGATGAACCTTCCGATAGCGACGGCGAGGAGTTCGAGTCTGGTGAGGCAGCGAAAGACCCGCTGGAGGACTATGCTTCCAATCTCAACGCGATGGCGCTGGAAGGCATGATCGACCCGTTGATCGGGCGTGAGGCCGAAGTCGAACGCACCATCCAGATACTCTGTCGCCGCCGCAAGAACAATCCGCTACTGGTCGGTGAGGCCGGCGTCGGCAAGACCGCGATCGCCGAAGGTCTGGCGAAAAAGATCGTCGATGGCGAAGTGCCGGATGTGCTCAAGGATGGTGTGATCTACTCGCTCGACCTCGGTGCGCTGGTGGCAGGTACCAAGTACCGTGGTGATTTCGAAAAACGCCTCAAGGCGGTGCTGAAGCAGTTGCGCAAGAAGCCGGGTGCGATTCTGTTCATCGATGAGATCCATACCATCATCGGTGCTGGTTCGGCCTCTGGTGGCGTCATGGATGCGTCCAACCTGATCAAGCCGGTGCTGGCGAATGGTCAGCTCAAATGTATTGGTTCTACCACTTACAGCGAGTTTCGCGGCATTTTCGAGAAGGACCATGCGCTGGCGAGACGCTTTCAGAAGATCGATATCGAAGAACCGAGTGTCGATGACACCTATGAGATTCTCAAGGGACTGAAAACGCGCTTCGAGGAGCATCACGACATCAAGTACAGCAACGCAGCGTTGCGTATTGCTGCCGAACTGGCGGATCGTTATATCACCGACCGGCATATGCCGGACAAGGCCATCGATGTCATCGACGAGGCCGGCGCTTACCAGCGCCTGCAGCCTGAAGATGCGCGCGGGGATACGATCAAGGTGAAAGACATCGAGGCGATCATTGCCAAGATTGCGCGTATCCCGCCCAAGAACATCTCCGCATCCGACAAGGCGTCGCTGAAGAATCTGGCGAAGAATCTCAAGATGGTCGTGTTTGGCCAGGATAGTGCGATCACTCACCTGACCGATGCCATCAAGATGGCGCGCTCGGGGTTGGGCGATGAAGACAAGCCAATCGGATCATTTCTGTTCACCGGCCCGACCGGCGTCGGCAAGACCGAGGTCACGCGTCAGCTGGCGAAGATTCTCGGCATCGAGCTGGTACGTTTCGATATGTCCGAGTACATGGAGCGCCATACTGTATCGCGACTGATCGGGGCACCACCGGGCTATGTTGGCTATGACGAAGGCGGTCTGCTCACCGATGCGATCATGAAAGCGCCTCATGCGGTGTTGCTGCTGGACGAGATCGAAAAGGCGCACCCGGATGTGTTCAATATCCTGCTGCAAGTGATGGATCACGGCACCTTGACGGACAGTAATGGCCGCAAGGTCGATTTCCGCAACGTGATTATCGTCATGACCAGCAACGCCGGTGCGTTTGAGGCCTCGCGCAGCTCGATGGGTTTTACCAAACAGGATCACTCCTCCGACTCGATGGAGGTCGTCAAGCGCACCTTTACGCCAGAATTCCGCAATCGGCTGGATGCGATCATTCAGTTCGATTCGCTGTCGCCGCGCTACATCCGCAATGTCGTGGACAAGTTCATTATCCAGCTCGAATCGCAGTTGGAGGAGAAGAAAGTCTCGCTGATCGTCGAGGATTCGGCGCGTGACTGGATGGCGAAGGAAGGTTACGACGAGAAGATGGGCGCCCGCCCCATGGCGCGCTTGATCCAGGAGCACATCAAGAAGCCGCTGGCGGAAGAGGTTCTCTTCGGTAAGCTCAGCAAGGGCGGTAAGGTGCGTGTGGTCAGGGCGGATGACGGGCTGGACTTCGAGTTTACGACCGAGTCCGTAGCCGAGCCAGGTGAGAGCCAGGCAAGCCCGTGAGTCATGCTCCCCGCGCGGTCAGATGGCGCGGCGGGGAGGCTACTTGTTGCGGTAGGTTATACGGCCTTTCGACAGGTCGTAGGGTGTCATTTCGACGGTGACGGTATCACCGGTCAGAATGCGGATGTAATGCTTGCGCATGCGACCGGAAATATGTGCCGTAACGACGTGTCCGTTCTCCAGTTCTACGCGAAACATCGTGTTGGGCAGGGTCTCTTTGACGACGCCCTGCATTTCGATGACATCTTGTTTTGCCATATGGCGTACTGTCCAGCTGTTGATTGAAGTTCGCAATTATCACCATGCAGCGGCATAAGACAAGTGTTTATTCCCCCCCTGGCTCCGATTTCTTACCGGGTCGCAGTAGTGACCCGGTGAGAAATCCGGGCTAGACTACACCGCATTTTGAGTCTCATCACAGAATCTTATGCCCAAATACGCAGCAGTTTTTCCCGGCCAGGGATCCCAGTCGATTGGCATGCTGGCCGATCTTGCGAGTCAGCATCCGGAGGTGGAGCAAACCTTTCAGGAAGCATCAGACGTGCTTTCCCGTGATCTCTGGGCAATGGTTCAGGGGGGTCCCGACGACGAACTCAATGCCACGATCAATACGCAGCCGGTGATGCTGGCGGCTGGTGTTGCAGTGTGGCGCGTCTGGAACAAGCTGGGCGGATGCAAGCCAGCGATGATGGCTGGCCATAGTCTTGGTGAATACACGGCGCTGGTTTGTGCCGATGCGCTGGATTTTGCCGATGCGGCAGTCCTGGTTGCCGAGCGAGCCGCACAAATGCAGGCTGCGGTTGCCGAGGGACAGGGCGCCATGGCCGCGATCCTCGGGCTGGACGATGCCACGGTGAAGGATGTCTGTGAGCGGGCTGCGGAAGGCCAGGTGGTCTCCGCCGTCAACTTCAACTCGCCGGGCCAGGTGGTGATTGCCGGTGAGACGGATGCGGTTGATCGTGCCATCGCGCTGGCAAAGGAGGCAGGCGCGAAACGAGCCATCAAGCTGGCCGTCAGCGTGCCGTCGCATTGCGAGCTGATGCGGCCGGCAGCGGATGGTCTGGCCATGTTTCTCGAATCGACAGCCTTGCGTTCGCCTGCCATCCCCGTGCTGCACAATGTCGATGTCACCGCCTACGATGATGTCGCCGCCATCCGTCAAGCGCTGCTGAGCCAGCTCTACCAGCCCGTCCGTTGGGTGGATACGGTGCTCGCGTTCAAGCAGGATGGGGTTGAAGAGCTGATTGAGTTTGGGCCGGGCAAGGTATTGACGGGCCTGACACGGCGTATCGACAAGTCGCTTTCCTGTCAGGGCGTGTTCGATGAGGCGAGCCTGGAAAAGGCGCTGACAATCTGCAATGGAGATGAGCAATGAGTTTGCAAGGTGAAGTGGCATTGGTGACCGGCGCCAGCCGCGGTATTGGCAAGGCCATTGCGCTGGAACTTGGTGCACGCGGCGCTACTGTGATCGGAACCGCGACGACCGATGGCGGTGCCGAGGCGATTTCTGCCTACCTCAGCGATGCTGGCGTGTCCGGAAGCGGCCATGTTCTTGAGGTCACCAGTAGCGACAGCGTTGCTGCGATAATCGACTACGCCAAGAACGAGTATGGCGCGGTATCGGTGCTGGTGAACAATGCCGGCATTACGCGCGA
>CAZQXF010000020.1:0-17953 GCA_964596975.1 uncultured Thiotrichales bacterium
TAGAACGTCGTGAGACAGTTCGGTCCCTATCTGCCGTGGGCGTTTGAGAATTGAGAGGAGCTGCTCCTAGTACGAGAGGACCGGAGTGGACGTACCTCTGGTGTTCCGGTTGTCACGCCAGTGGCACTGCCGGGTAGCTAAGTACGGACGGGATAACCGCTGAAAGCATCTAAGCGGGAAGCCCCCCTCAAGATGAGTTCTCACTGGATCCTTGAGATCCCTGAAGGGCCGTTGGAGACTACGACGTTGATAGGCTGGATGTGGAAGCGCGGTAACGTGTGAAGCTAACCAGTACTAATTGCCCGTGAGGCTTGATCACATAACACCAGAGTGCATTGAGCGCTGGTGAGATCGAACCTGAGAGAAACGATATCACCCTGGATACATGACCAAATTGTAGTGCGGCGGCAGCGCGAGCTGCCGTTGGCTGACAACCAGTTTGTCTGGCGGCCATAGCGAGTTGGAACCACCCGATCCCATCCCGAACTCGGAAGTGAAACGACTTAGCGCCGATGATAGTGTGGGGCCTCCCCATGCGAAAGTAGGTCACCGCCAGGCTTTTATACCAAGCCCCTGCAGGTTAACCCTTGCAGGGGCTTTTTTATTGGGGAAATGCGGGCAGACCTGCTTTTGCATGGCCATGCGACAGGTTCGCCGGGAGCGAACCTGCATGAGCGCAGCGAGCCCGAAGGGTAAGGCGCAGGGATGCGCCGCATCAAGTAGGTCACCGCCAGGCTTTTATATCGAGCCCCTGCAGGGTCTTCCTTGCTGGGGCTTTTTTGTGGGCGATGCATACTCACATCGAGATGCGTTGTTGAAGTCCTAGGGGTGTGGAAAGCTGGTTACCGCAAAGCTTTTATTCCTAGCGGATACGGGCTTACTGTTTGCAGCGGCTTTTTATTTGCTGCCCGGCATTAGCGGGAGCGGTGGCTATACTATACTGAGACGGTTGCGCAATTATCTCATCAAAAACTCAAGCAGTGCGTTTTGTGCGTGCAGGCGATTTTCTGCTTCGTCCCAGACGACACTTTGCGGGCCTTCGAGTACGTCAGTGGTGACTTCTTCTTCGCGGTGAGCGGGTAAGCAATGCATGAAAAGTGCGTTCTCGTCTGCCTGGGCCATGATTGTTGCATTGACTTGGTACCCCGCGAAGTCATTTTCTCGACGTTTCTGTTCTTCTTCCTGACCCATACTGGCCCAGACATCAGTGACAACCAGGTCTGCGCCTTTTGCTGCTTCCATCGGGTCGTGGATGATGGTGGCGCGGCCCTCTGCGTTGCTGAGGATTTCGGCATCTGGTTCGTATCCCTCGGGGCAGGCGATCGAGAGGGAAAAGCCGTAGCGGATGGCGGCATTGATATAAGAATGGCACATATTGTTGCCATCGCCGATCCAGGTGACCTTTTTTCCTGCAATATTTCCTCGGTGCTCGAAATAGGTCTGCATGTCGGCCAGTAGCTGGCAGGGGTGTAATTTATCCGTCAGTCCATTGATGACGGGTTTTGTTGAATATTGCGCGAAGGTCTCGACCAAAGCGTGATCGAATGTGCGGATCATGATGCCGTCGACCATCCGGGAAATGACACGTGCAGCATCGGGCACAGGCTCTCCGCGGCCCAGCTGGGTGTCACGGGGAGAAAGGAAAATAGCGTGGCCGCCGAGCTGCGACATCCCAACTTCGAAAGAGACGCGGGTTCTCGTTGACGATTTGTCGAAAATCATGGCCAGGTTTTTTCCGGATAGGCTGTTAGCTTGCCGCCCCTCATCGCGTAGCGCCTTCAATTCAACGCCCCGTAGGATGAGGCTATGAAGTTCATCGGAGCTTAGATCAAGAAGGGAAAGAAAATGTCTCACGGTCATGGTTTGGTCCGGAATCAGAGTGTTTCGATTAATGAGGTGACCTTTTGGGCGATGTCAGTTGCCTGGTATTGGTCAAGAATGAGTGGGGGGAGCAGACGAATGACACTGTTGGCGGTTACGTTGATCAGGATCTGCTCATCATCAAGGCCTTTTCTCACGAGTTCGCTGCATGGGGAAGCCAGTTCGATGGCGACCATGAGCCCTTGGCCACGAATTTCGTTGACAATCGGGTTACCTGCCAGTTTGTCGCTGAGCAAATCGACAAGAAGCCTGCCGATATTTTCAGCATTTTCACATAGCGATTCTTTTTCGATCGTTTCCAGAACTGCCAGTGCAGCCGCACTGGCGAGCGGGTTTCCTCCAAATGTCGATCCGTGTTTTCCTGCGGTCAGCACACTGGCGGCCTTTCCGTGTGCGACACATGCGCCGATAGGCATGCCACCGCCCAGCCCTTTGGCGAGCGTCATTACATCGGGTTTGATGCCGTGATGCTGATGTGCAAACCATTTTCCGGTTCGCCCAATGCCTGTCTGCACTTCATCGAGCATCAGCAGCCAGTTATGGTTTTTGCATAACTGCGAAACGGCTTGCAAATAACTGCTATCAGGGATGCGGATGCCGCCTTCGCCCTGAATGGGTTCGATCAGCACTGCGACAATATCATCATGTTTTGCAGCAGCGCTTTTGATTGCAGAAATATCATCAAAGGGGACGCGTACAAAGCCGTCAACGAGCGGCTCGAAACCCTGCTGGATCTTTGGATTCCCTGTTGCGGATAGGGTTGCAAGCGTGCGGCCGTGAAATGAGCCGTCGGCAACGATGATTTTTGGTGACGCGTGGCCGTGTTGGTGCCCATAGAGGCGGGCAAGCTTGATCGCAGCCTCGTTTGCCTCTGCGCCTGAGTTGCAGAAAAACACGTTGTCCATGCCGGCCAGTTCCGTCAACCGCGCAGCAAGTCGTTCCTGTTCCTCGATTCGATAGAGGTTGGAAACATGCATAAGTCGTGCTGCTTGGTCGGCAATGGTTTTGCTTAGCACTGGATGTGAATGCCCAAGGCTGTTGACGGCGATGCCTGAAAGCGCGTCGAGGTAACGCGTACCATCGGCGGTATAGAGATAAACGCCCTCACCATGGGTGAAGCTGATCGGCAGGCGGGCATAGGTTGGCATCACGGGGCTGAACATGAAAAATACGGCTCCAATGGCGGCGTTCAAAGCGACCGACGTGTATTTACAGTGTCAGGTTTGTTCGGAAGCGAACGTCTGTCGGGCTGGGTGGGGTTATGAAAACAAAAAACGGCAGTCATCAGAACTGCCGGATCAAACGAGTAAGATACCGTAAAATACGAGCATTGGAAAGTGCTACACTTCTCATCATGAAACAACCGGATGCCATTGAATTAAGTCTTTTTGCCCAGCGGGTCAACGCCGTGTGTGACGAGATGGGAGCGCAGCTGCGGCACGCCGCTTTTTCTCCAAACATCCGTGACCGGCTTGACTACTCTTGTGCGCTATTTGATGCCGAAGGTGCGTTAATCGCGCAGGCAGCACATATCCCAGTGCATCTTGGCAGCATGGCATACGCCATGAAAAGCGTTGTTGCCTTGTTCGAGTGGGCGAGTGGAGATCAGGTGATTTTCAATGACCCTTACCTCGGTGGCACGCACTTGCCGGATGTCACGCTTGTCGCGCCAGTCTTTATCGGTGGTCAGCTGGCCGCGTTCGTGGCGAACAGAGCGCACTATGCCGACATTGGCTCGATCGCGCCTGGTTCGATGCCATTGACCAGTGTTCTCGAAGAAGAGGGCGTATTACTTCGGCCGCAGAAGCTTGTGGTTGCAGGTGAATTGGATCGTGAGCTCATGCAATTTATCGGTAGCGCGACCCGCAGTCCGGCTGATACGCTCGGTGATATCAATGCCCAGATGGGTTGCAATATTCGTGGCAGCGCCCGGTTGGATGCCTTGATTTCAGCGTTGGGGCTCGACGGATTCAACACTGCCGTCCGTGCACTCAACGCATATGCAGAAAGGTTATCGCTGAAGATGCTCGAACAGCTCCCTGTTGGTTGCCACACCGCCATCGACTATATGGAGGACGATGGGCAAGGCAATACCAATATCCCGATCCAGGCCACGATGAGCGTCGACGCAACCGGTGTCGAGATTGATTTTTCCGGTACGGCCGATCAGGTGCCGGGCAATATCAATTGTCCATTTTCTGTGACGGTCGCGGCGGTCTGGTATGTGCTTCGTAGCCTGATGCCGCGACAGACCCCTGCCTGCGCAGGGTGTTTTCGTCCAATTCGTATTCAGGCACCAGCAGGATCATTGGTCAATGCCACATTTCCGGCTGCCGTTGCCGCCGGCAATGTCGAAACCAGCAGCCGCATCGTTGATGTGATGATGCGGCTGCTGTCAGAGCTGATCCCGGAGAGAATCCCTGCGCTCAGCCAGGGAACGATGAACAACTTTGCGTTTGGCGCAGATGCCGGTGACCAAGCATGGGGGTACTATGAAACTATTGGTGGCGGCATGGGGGCGGGTCCGGGTACTGATGGGTTGTCGGCCGTGCAGTCGCATATGACCAACACAAGAAACACCCCTGTTGAAGTACTCGAAATGCGTTATCCCATACGGATTGGCCGGTATGAAATCCGTACTGACTCCGGTGGCCGGGGAAAGCGCCGGGGAGGTGATGGTATTGTCCGCGAATTCGTGTTCACTCGGCCGGCAGTGTGTACGCTGTTGACTGAGCGTCGTCGTTTTGGCACCGCCGGCGTTCAGGGCGGAAGTGATGGGATGTCCGGGCGTAACTGGTTGGACAACCGCCAACTGGCGGCAAAGTGCAGTTTTCATGTGCAAGCGGGAGAGCGTGTCGTGATCGAGACGCCTGGCGGAGGGGGATGGGGAAGCGTCGCATGAGCCCGTTAATTGTTACCATCCTGATCACCCTGATTGCCTGGTTTTGGTCAAACAATATGCGGGCGCGCGAAAAGGCGCTGGCGTTGAGTGCAAAGGCTTGTCAAACAACTGGCTTGCAACTGCTTGATCAGACAGTGGCGTTGAGCCGTATTGGTGTTGGCCGGGAAGCGAATGGCCGACTTAGTCTGCAACGTGTTTATAACTTTGAATTCACGCGTGATGGCCAGCATCGACGCCAAGGCAAGGTTGCAATGCAGGGCCTTATGGTCAAAGCAATTCACCTCGATCATCCTGATGGGCCGATCATCATGCAGCCTGACCAGTTGAGCTGAACAAAAAAGGGCCGGCTCGAAAGCCGGCCCCACAGCTTGCACCAGCTGCATCGCCTTCACCTGATACCGGAGAGGAGGTGTGGATGGTATCAGGGTCAGATTGGGTTTATCGTCCTATCGGTTCATACGTTATAGCGACGATCTAGCGTCGCCCTCAGATATAGAACTTGTCGATAAAGGCTGTGATTCCGATAAACGCTGCAGCGCCCAGCAATACCTTGGAAGGGCAGCGCACGATCGAAATCTTCTTGAAAAACATCAGGCTGCCAAGCAAGCCGTAGACGATGGTTAGCGTGAACAGGCCTGTTGATGCCTTCGGGTTTAGGGCGCCTGACATGCTGAGTATGATCATGCCGATGATTCCTGCGAGGTAGATCGCAAGGAACGCCTTGTTAGGAACCCAGCATTCGCGAGGTTCGATGGCCAGCGTATTGGCTGGGCCGGTTATGTTATGGCTGTCTTTCATCATGGGTTTCACCGAAATGTTGTCACGGTTGTTAAGTAATGACCCTAGTATAGCATGTATGAATACTGCCACAGTAAACTCATGTGGAATGTGACTCATTTAACGTAGTGTTGCTTTTATGAAACAACGTGCGACATTTCTTTCCCACTTCCGCCATGTGTTATGGCAGCGCTCTCTTCGAGATTATCCTTGGTGGTTCCGTCCTCTTGTCTGGTGTGCCCGATGTCTGTGCGCCCTTGGTCGGGATCTGGTCTCTGGTGAGATTGGGCTTCGATCCATGAGCCTCGTCTATACCACGCTGCTCTCGCTGGTGCCGTTGTTGGCCTTCAGTTTTTCCCTGCTCAAGGGCTTTGGCGTACACAACCAGGTCGAGCCATTGCTATTGAACCTGTTGGAGCCACTGGGAGAGGGTGGTGTTCGGGTAACGGCCCAGATCATGGCATTTGTCGGCAATATCAAGGTGGGTGTGCTTGGCTCTGTTGGTCTTGGCGTACTGCTGTACACCGTCAGCTCGTTGATTCATAAAATGATCAAGGCAATCGATTTCACCTGGAATGGTCGTGGTGAGCGCAGTTTCCTGCATCGACTGGGAATCTACATGCTCATGATCATGCTTGGCCCATTGGTACTGTTCTCGGTGGCGGGCGCCGTTTCCAGCGCGGTGGAGGCGGCCTGGGTGCAGAAACTGCTGGAAGTGCATCTGTTTGGCAGTGTCTATGCCTTGCTGATCAAGTGGACGCCATTGATGCTGGTGGTTGTCATGCTGTCACTGATCTATTGGGTCTTGCCGGGCAAGCGTGTGCACTGGTATACGGCCCTCGCGGGGGGCATTTTGGCGGCGCTGCTGTGGAAGTTGCTCGGTTGGGTTTTTGCAACAGTGATTGTCGGTTCGGCCAAATACACTGCCATTTATTCGGCGTTTGCTTCGGCGCTGCTGTTCATGATCTGGCTACACTTGAGCTGGCTGGTGCTGCTGCTTGGCTCGCGGTTTGTCTACTATCTGGAGCACCCTTGGAACATGCGTCCCGGTTCCGAGAGGGATGCGGTATCACCGCGCCGTATGCTCGATGTGTTGTATCGCGTTGTTGCCGGATTTTATCAGCACAGCGGTGGTATCAGCACACTGGAACTGATGCGCCAGACGGGCATTGGTGAAGAACAGCTTGATCTACTGATTGAACCCCTCCTGGCACATGGCATTGTGTTGAAAACGGGAGACTCCCCGCCGAATCTTCTACCGGCTCGTGCGCCTGACAATATTCTGCTAGCGGATGTCATCGTGCTCACACATGACTGGCCAACAGCTGATGCCAGTGAGGGCGGACGGGCGCATCCTGCCGTGATCGCGCTGTTGGCAAGGCTGGAACAGTTGGTTCGAGATGGTGTCCCAACGGAGACCTTGGGTGATTGGGTGCGGCAGTCGGAATAATGCTGTCACTAATCCATGATAGTGAAAAAATCGATAGTCTAAACGGACTTATCGAGCTATATTCAGGCATCACTGTAGGTAAACCTGACGCATGATTCATGCCGGGAGTGAGTCCCCGCACTCGCAGATACGAGATGTCAACGACCGACCGCGACAAGCCGGAAAAACATCCACTCACCCGCACGGGAGATCGGGAAGAGGCCACTCTCCTGTACGATGCGGCAGCGCTCGTTGCGTTGCAAAAGGTGACAGATTATCTGGAGAGGAATCTTGAGATTTTCCAGGATGCGAGTCGGGCACCAATGGTCGCGATTCCCATTCATGAATACGGGGTTGTCGATGCTTTGTACCCCGCAGCGCATGTGCTCGGGCATGAGGTCAGGGGATCGAATATCGAATTGCGGCTCTCGTTTCGCTATCACCGTGACAGCAATGCCCGCTTCACCATTCCGCGACCAACGGTGTCAGAGAACGAATTGCTGCGGCAGTTGCGCCAGGACGGTCTGACACTGGTGAGTTCCCGGGTTCGTCGCAGTGCCAATCACGGTGAGGAACTGACTTTCGAGATCAAGAGTGAGGTTCCAGCGCATATTGCGTTCGAGGCGGATGGTGAAAACGGTGTACTACGGCTTGAACTGATGAACGTAGGGGCGCTGGGAAAAGAGCGTTATGTGATCAAACCCGAGCAGGTGGATGCCGAGTTTCTCAATCAGCTGGGACGCTTCGTGATGCATCGTCACAATGCTTTCCTGCAGGAGTCAATGCTGGTGGCTCAGGGGTATCCGCTCAGTGCGGAGGCTGCTGAAGTCGCTACTGATGAAAGCCCAGATACCATTGCACTGACACCTGCTGCGGAAGTGATCGATTTTGATCCGATCACCCTGACAGGAAAAAGGGAGATCATACTGTCGTATCGTGACATGGCGTTGTCATTCGATCGGCATCGTACCGAATGTCTTTTTGGTCGCAAGTTTCCTGCCGATATTCAAGTCCGTTCCCGCTATGTTTCCCGGTCGCATGCGACGCTGAAGTTTATCAAGAACCAGTTCATCTTCGAGGATCACAGCGCCAATGGCACGTTCATCCGCATCGAGGGCAAGGGCGTCAAATTCCTGCAGCAGGAATCGATGCGCTTGCGTGGCAGGGGCGTGATCAGTCTGGGGGTATCGATTACTTCCGAAAAGCGTGATTTGATCTACTTTGAAGTGACGTAACCGTCAAAACAGCTTGTCGAAGATTTTGAATCCTGCCACATAGGTTCCAATGGCTGAACCCAGCGTGCAGAAAAAGAATACCAGCAACACTTTTGACACCCGGTTGTGCCACCAGCCGCGCCAATCGCTGGTCTCCTTGCGCAGGTTTTGAAAGTCCTCCACCGTTGGCTTGCGAAAGAACATTTCGATTGCTGCGGTCACCATCCCCGCACCGATCGTCGGGTTGAGCGAGGTAATGGGGGCGGCAATGAAGGCGCCGATGATGGTCAGTGGATGTGCCAGTGCTGCAATGGCGCCAATGGCTGCCAGGGTGCCGTTGATCAGCACCCAGTCGGATATCAGGTCCCAGCCCAGCTCACTGCTGCGGGCAAACCCGGCGATGAAACCGCCGATGATAATCGCCACAATGACCCACGGAATCCATTTCCAGAGCTTTGAGCCTTCCGGGATCTGGCTGAGTTCGCGAATGTCTTTTGCGACCTCGGTAACCGGAGTATCGCGCTCCACCAGCTGCTTGAGATAGCGCTCGATCCCTTTGAGGTGTCCTGCACCAACGATCGCCAGCAGATGTTTCGGTTTCTCGACCTTCACCGCAGCATAGATCTCGTCGGCCATATAGCGGTCGCGTTCGTCGATCAGCGGACCATAGATCTCGCTGGAGGTTTCGGCGAATTCCTGGAACGTGGTTTCCAGCATGTCGCCTTCCTTCAGTTTCTCGATGTCGGCTTCTTCGATCTTCTCCTTGCTGACGACGCTGGCCAGCAGCCCGGAAAAGATGCTCAAGCGCTGCCACCACGGTACCGAGCGATAGACACGCTTGAGCGTGACGCCAATATCGCGATCGATCTTGAATAGCGGCAGATTCTTCTCTTCAGCCTTCTCCATCGCCATGCGCATTTCCGCGCCTGGCTCGATGCCGAACTGATCTGCCAGTCGTTGCTGGAATGCGGACAGGGCCAGACTGGCCATCACCATTGGTGCCTTGCCGGCACGGATGACCTTGAACAGATCCATTTTCGCCAGCGCGTCGGGGTCACGGATGTTGTTGTAGCGCCCTTCGCAGAGTTCGATGGCGACGGCGTCGAATTCCCCCGACTCGATCATCCTGTCGACCGTGTTGGCGCTATGGCGGGAGACGTGTGCGGTGCCCAATAGCGTGATCCGCGAGTCACCGATCTCCAGTTCAACGATGGGCTCGTCCGAGTGTGTTGTATCCATGAAGTAGTTGCCTGCCGGGAGAAGGGGGGAAGGTTACCAGTTTAGATCGTCAGGAACCTTGAACTCGGCATACGCTTCGTCGATGGTTTCCTCGACTTCGGTCGGGTTGATGATCAACTTTTCCGGATCGAGTTCGTGGATCTTCGCGGCGATGTCGGTAGAAATCAGGCAGCGCCGGCCATCCTGGAAGGTAATCCGCAGTTGACCTTCCAGCAGTTGTTTGCGCTGGTCGGGGGTGACATAGATATTCTTGATATTGGTGCCTACCATGAACTGGAAGGGCAGCTCAGCGTCGTCGACATTCAGACAGTTGTCCAGCGTGAGCTGGCGGATTTTCGCCCGATTGGCCTTGCGCTGGGCCTTGAGACGCTTCTTGCGCGCGGCCTCTTCGCGTTCTGCCTGTTGCCGCGCGGCATAGGCTCTGGCCAGATCGCTGCTCTGGTTGCCCGGTTTTCGAGCGCCCTTCTGGCGTTGCCGGTTGGCGGAACCGCCTGCGCCTTTGCCCTGCTTGCGTGGTGGTTTTCGCTTCGGCGATGTTGCTCGGGTCAGCTGTTCCTCGGTGGCCAGCCCTGCCTTGAGCAGTTGTTCCTGTAATGCATTCTTCATGTGTTTTCAGCTTACCCGTTGATCATGTTGTCAGTGGCGACTGGCGCGATGGGTTTCATGCATCCGTCAAGTCGTCGCTGCTGCCGTATAGCTTTTGATACAGACCCCGACGCTGGATCAGCTCATCGTGCCTGCCCTGCTCGATGATGCCCCCGTTATCGAACACATACACCTTGTCGGCCTGCTTCACCGCGCTCAGGCGGTGCGCAATGATAAGTGTTGTCCGTGCTTTTAGGAAGCCGCGCAGTGCCGCGTGCAGTCGTGCTTCCGTCTCGGTATCCAGTGATGAGGTGGCCTCATCCAGAATCACGACCCGGGGATCGGACAGCACCATCCGGGCGATGGCCAGCCGCTGGCGTTGCCCACCCGACAGCCGAATGCCCTGGTTGCCGATCATGGTGTCGAGTTGCTCGGGCAGTTGCTCGACGGTTTCTTTCAGCTGGGCAACCTCCAGTGCCTGCCAGAGTGCATCATCCGGCTTGTCGCGTCCCAGGGTCAGGTTGAAGCGCACTGTTTCGTTGAACATTGCCGGGTACTGCAGCACCGTGGCCACATTGTCGCGAATCAGGTCGAGACCGATTTCGTCGTGCGGCACGTTGTCGAAATAGACTTTGCCCGATAGCGGTGGGTACAGACCAATGATGACCTGCACCAGCGTGGACTTGCCGCCGCCGCTGGCACCCACCAGGGCCACCTTTTCACCCGCAGCAATATCGAGATTGAGGTGGTTCAGGATCAATGGGCCGTCGCCATACCTGAAAGAGAGATCGCGAATGCTGATCGCTACGGTCGTTTTGCCGGCGAAAGGATTGTGCAATGTCGGATATTCCGGCTCTGTACTCAGCCCCATCAGTCGGTTCAGCCGGCCCAGGGCCGCTTTGGCGCTGAACCAGGCGTACTGGACGCCGAGCAATTCCTGCACGGGCGTCATCATGAACCAGAGATAGCCGAATACCGCCATCATCTTGCCGATCGTCAGCCCCGAGAACACCACCATCAACATCGAAACGGCGCGAAAAACTTCGAAACCGACCAGAAAGATAAAGAACGAAAACCGCGCTGCGGCATCGCTGCGCCACGCGTAGCTGGCCGCGTGTTCCTTGACGGCCAGTGCCTGCCTGTCGACACGCTTGAGAAAGAACCCGGCGCGGTTGCTGGCGCGGATCTGCTGGATCGCGTCGAGTGTTTCCTTCAAAGCTTCCTGAAAGGCCGCAAAGGCCGAATTCTCGCGTGCCTTCAGTTCCTTGACCTTTTTGCCCATGCGCACGGTGAAATAGACGACGACGGGATTCAGCAGCAGGATAAAGATTGCCAGCGGCCAGTGCATCCAGAACAGCACACCGGCAACACCGATCAGTGTCAGCGCAGCGACGATGACCTTGCTGATGGTAACGCCGATAAAGTCATCGATGACGCCCACGTCGGTCACCAGATGGGAAGTCACTGTACCGGCACCAACAGTTTCATATTCTGCCATCGACAGCCGGTTCAACCGTTCCAGCATCTGGTGGCGCATGTGATAGGTCACGTCTTTTGCAATCAGTGTGAATTGCCGACTTTGGATGACACCAAACAGCAGCGTGCCAAAACGCAGCATTAGCGTGAACAGCAACACCACCCCGATGCTCAACACCGGGCCATGCCATGCTGACGGGAAGATATGATTGATCGTTGCCACGATCATGCCCGGTTTACCCAGCAGCACCTCGTCCACCATCAGCGGCATCATCAGCGGAATGGGCACCGACAGCACCGCAGCGACAATGGCAATGATATTGGCGAAGATCAGCTCGCGCTTGTGCTGTAACACCAAGGCGCGAATCGACTCCCGGGTGAAAAACTCACTCGTTGGCGGCATCACTGTCCTGAGTGAATTGTGGCGGGAGGGCGGCTGCGGTGGCGGTGTGTCGCGCAATGTCGACGACATTGCCGGCGGCATCGACATGACACTCGATGCTGCGTCGGACTTCCCCTTGACCCTGTTCCAGCTCACCGATCATCAATGCGTCGACAAAATAGCCATTGCCTGTCTTGTTGGCGCGTCCATATTTCAGCATTCTGGCGAAATCGGGATTCGGGCTGCTGGCGAGTGCCGCCGCGCGGCAAGCCTTGATCGCCTTCATGGCGTTGGGCTTGATCACGGACAGGAAAGCGTCGTTTACCGCTGGAACTTCCTCCTTGAGGATGAAAAGTCCGAAGCCAGCGACAATGAGTAGTGGAATCACGCGATTGCCGCGGCCACGGTACCGGCGCCCATGATTCGACTCCTGTTCGGGAAAATCAGGGTCTCCTTCGCCCCGGGCATAAGCCTGAACATCATCGTCCTGCGGATAGTGGGGGCGGCGTGGTGGTTTCATTGCGTGTGCTCTCCTCAATGGTGCACAGCGATTATACGCGTATACGCGCGGCGAGAGGTCGTGTGGCGCTGGTGAAGCCTCCAGGCATGGCCAAATTCTCCCTTTGCCCGGCTGATGCGGTAGAATCCGCGGCTTTCGGGAAGCTCAAGGCCAGAACCATCGCAACTTCAAGCTATGAAACCCGTCTGCGCATGCTCCGTGAAGCAGGTGCCCCACGACTGCTGCGGGGTAGCAGAATCGGCATCGAAAAGGAGAGTTTGCGGGTCAGCAGCGATGGTGTCATCGCGCAAACGCCTCACCCGCAGGCACTTGGTGCCACACTGACCCATCCGAACGTCACCACCGACTATGCCGAGCCGCTGACGGAGTTTATTACCCGCCCGCACCGGAGCATTCCGGATGTCATGCAGGAACTCGATGAGCTGCACCGCTGGGTCTACAGCCATTTGCGTGATGAGATTTTCTGGGCCACCAGTATGCCCTGCATTCTGCGGGGCGAGGAAAGTATCCGCATCGCCGACTACGGCCCGTCGAACCTGGGTATGATGAAGACGGTCTATCGCCGCGGATTGGGTTACCGTTATGGCAAGATGATGCAGGTCATCGCCGGGGTGCATTTCAACTACTCTTTTTCCGATGATCTGTGGCAAGTGTTATACGAAATGGAGGGCGCAACGGGAAGCTTGCAGGATTATCGCTCCGCCAACTACATGGCGATGCTGCGTAACCTGAAATGCTTCGGTTGGCTCGTACCGTACCTGTTTGGCGCATCGCCGGCCGTCTGCGAATCGTTTCTCGAAGGTAACCCGACAACACTGGAATATCTTGGTCATGGGACTTATTTCGAGTCTTTTGCTACCTCACTGAGGTTGGGTGATATTGGCTACCAGAACAAGCGTGAGGAGGAAACAGGCGTCGATATCGATTTTCAGACGCTGTCGAACTATATCGCCACGCTGGAACAGGCCATCGAAACCAGTTGCCCCATCTATGAAAGTATCGGTGTAGAGGAAAACGGCTACTACAAGCAGCTCAATACCAAGCTGTTGCAGATAGAAAACGAATACTATTGCTCGGTCAGGCCGAAGGTCATTCTCAACGGGCTGGAAAAACCCGTGCGGGCGCTGCAACAACGCGGCATCGAATATATCGAATTGCGTTCGGTTGATCTCAATGTATTCGATCCTTTGGGCGTCAACGAACAGCAGCTTTATTTTCTTGAAGCATTGATGATTTATGCACTGCTGCAACCCAGCCCGGTGATGACAAAAGATGTCGCCGCGCTGGTGGAAAACAATTTACAGCTGGTGGCACATAGTGGCCGTGATCCACAGCTGACGCTAACCCGCAAGGATGGCAAGGTCGGCCTGCGTGACTGGGCTAACCGCATTCTCTATGACATGCAGGAAATCTGTAGCTGGCTCGATGAGAACAGCCCCACCGGGCGTTGTTATTCGCTGGCACTCAAGCAACAGCAGGACAAGGTCGCCGGGCTGGTTGAAATTCCCTCTACGCGCATGCTCGATATCATGCGCGCGAACAAGGAAAGTTTCTTCGAGTTTGCAATGCGACAGTTACAAATGGTTGCCCAGCATTTTCGTGATCGTCCGCTGACCGCGGAAAAACAGCGGCATTTCGATGCGCTGGCTGAACAGTCAAGGGCGCAATATGAGCGTATCAACGCCGAGCCACAGAAACCATTCGCTGTGTTTCTGCAAGAATACTTTTCCCAGTAACCATCGCTGTTAGCACAAGCCCCTGATGCACAAGAATGCGCAAGGCAACAAGCTTCGAAAGTTCCGGAAAAAGCCTGCTGCAACGATCAGAGCGATCAGGCTGAACCTCGATATGCCGGGTTTTCACTACCGCAAATGGGGTGGCGAACAATTCGCCAAGCCAGGTGACTGGCTCGTAGACAACAGTGGTGATGTCTATACGGTTGATGCGGACTCCTTTGATCGGACTTATCAAGAGGTTTCTCCCGGCGTTTATTTCAAGAGCGCAGTTGTCTATGCGATCCAGGCAGAAAACGACGGTGTGATCACGACGCGGGAAGGCACAACGCATTATCGTGCCGGGGACTACCTTGTGTTCAACGATGCACAGGGGGAAGATGGTTATGCCGTTGGCCGGGAGCAATTCGAGCGGATGTACGAGCCTGCCGCATGATAATCATTTGGTCGATCGAGTGAGCCAAACAGGACCAACAAACAATGACGGATAACATCTGGGAACAGCGCTATCAGGCGGGGCAGACCGGGTGGGATCGGGGTGCCTTCAGCCCGGCGCTGCGCCGGTGGCTCGACGAGGGTGTGCTTCGGCCTGGCGAGATTATTGTGCCGGGTTGTGGGCATGGGCATGAAGTGGTAGAGCTGGCCCGGCGTGGTTTTGCGGTGACCGCGCTCGACATTGCACCTTCACCGGTTGCTGCACTCAAACAGGTGCTGCAACAGGCTGATCTGAAGGCAGAAGTGTTGCAGGCTGATGTGCTGCAATGGCAACCGGCGCAACCCGTTGACAAAATCTATGAGCAGACTTGCCTGTGTGCGCTCGAGCCTTCGTTGTGGGCGGCTTACGAGCAGCAACTGCATCGTTGGCTGAAGCCCGGTGGGAAACTATTTGTGCTGTTCATGCAGACTGGACGCGAGGGTGGGCCACCCTATCATTGTGACATGGCGCAAATGCGTGCCTTGTTTCCCGAGCCGCGTTGGCGTTGGCTGACGCGGCAAGCGCCTGAAGTGCCGCATCCCTCGGGCATCTTCGAGCTGGCGCATCGGCTAGAAAAAAAGGTGTAACCATCTCGATTGGCCGGTGACAATCCGGTTTTGCGACCCAATCCCCAATTAGTCGCTTGAAAATAGTCCACGCCAACGTAAATTAGGCGGTTCTAATTTTCTTTGGGGTCAGCGCTATCATGCGAGCTATTCTTGTTGTTTCTGCACTGTCCATGTCGCTATTGGGTAGCACGGTGAGTGCCGCTGATGTCTCGCGCGCTGAAGTCGCAGCCGACTGCCGCGCTGAAGGCAAGGCCATGGGCGTATCAGAAAGCGACTTGAACGACTACGTCAAGGACTGCATCGACGAATTTCTGGGGTCGGAAATGGTCAACCACCAGAGTAGCGGCAGGAAAAAATAACAGCTTCGCTATGATTTCGTGACATTCGCCCGTGGCGTGAGGCACCATCTGGCGTTCTGCCGGATTTCTCTTTTAGGACACGAGACGTGAAGCATCATCATGCACCATGACGCCCTGACCGCCGGTTTGTTGCTGCTTGCCCTGTCGGTGGCAGCCGTCGTGCTGTTCCGGCGAATCCACCTGCCGCCCGTACTCGGCTACCTTTTTGTTGGCATTGTTGCCGGCCCCCATGCGCTACAGTGGTTGCCCGATCTCCACATGCTGGAGCTTCTTGCTGAGATCGGCGTGGTATTCCTGCTGTTCATGATTGGGCTGGAATTCTCGCTGGCGCAGTTCTGGACTCTGAGACGCGCGGTATTCGGACTGGGCGGAACCCAGGTCCTGCTGTCGGTGATCGCGGCGGGAAGCGTTGCCTGGTTCAGCGGTATTCCCTGGCAGGGATCGCTGGTCATCGGCGGTATTCTTGCCCTGTCGTCCACGGCGATTGTCATCAAGCAGTTGATCGAACAACTGGAAATGCATTCGCCGCATGGGCGTCTCGCGTTCGCAGTGTTGCTGTTTCAGGACATCGCCGTGGTGCCGTTTCTGGTGTTGATCCCGATTCTTGGCGCTGGCGGCGAGGGCGGGGTGGCTGTGCCAATCCTGCTGGCCATGCTCAAGGCTGTTGTCGCCGTTGTTGGCATGCTGGCCCTCGGACATTGGTTTATCCGGCCGGTCTTCCATGTTGTTGCTGCCGCGCACTCCACCGAACTGTTTACGCTTACCGCGTTGCTGGTATCGTTATCCGCAGCGTGGATGACCAATTTCTTCGGTCTGTCCTTGGCGCTGGGCGCCTTTCTCGCCGGCATGATGCTCAGCGAAACCGAATTCAAGCACCAGATCGAGATTGATGTACGCCCATTTCGCGACATCTTGATGGGGATTTTCTTTATCAGTGTCGGGGCGCAGCTGAATCTGGTCGAGGCCTGGGCGCAGTGGCAGCTGATCACGATACTGACGCTGGGAATTATTGTTGGCAAGACGGCACTGGTTGCGTTGATCGTTCGGTTGATGCATTACGACAAGGTGGTTGCGATGCGAACCGGCATTGTTCTCGCCAATGGTGGTGAGTTTGGTTTTGCATTGGTGACGTTGGCAATCGCCAACCAGTTGCTGACTCCGATAGAAGCACAGCCGGTATTGGCTGCGGTCATCTTCAGCATGATGGTGGCGCCGCTGCTGGTCAGCAGCAATGGGGCCATTGTCAAACGCCTGTTTGCGCGTGAGGTGGCAAGAGAGCATGTCTCCCAGCGCGCGACACTCAGCAAGGCCGTGCGCGACAAGCGTGGCCATGTGATTTTCTGCGGCTATGGCCGAATTGGCCAGAACATGGCCGGGTTTCTGCTGCGTGAAGGCATTGACTATGTTGCGCTAGATACCAATTCGAAACTGGTCAAGGAGGCATGGGAAGCCGGGGAGCAGGTCTACTTCGGCGATTCGACACACATCGATATGCTGCGTGCTGCTGGCCTCGATCGGGCCAGGGTCATTGTTGTTACCATTGACGAACCGCATGCTGCCGAGCGGATTATTCGCACCGTGCGGAGTGAAAACAGCGAGGTGCCGATTCTGGTGCGAACGCGTAGCGATGCCAGCATGGAGTTGCTCGAAGCTGCGGGCGCGACCCTGGTGCTGCCCGAAACACTGGAAGCGAGCATGATGCTGTCACAACACATGCTGGAATTTCTTGGCGTCGATGCTGAGGAAGTGCATCGCGTGATCGAAGCGGCGCGCGCCGATCATTACCACCAACTGCGTGGTTATTTTCACGGTGAAGATGTCGAATCGTTGGAGGAGAGCGAACGTCCCCGCCTGCATACGGTGCTGCTCGATCCGGAAAACTGGGCCGTCGACAAGCGCATTGGTGAGCTGGGGCTGGAAAGCGTCAGTGCTGCGGTGGTTGCTGTGTGTCGCGATGGCGTGAGAGGCGAGTCACCGGAAGGTGATATGGTGTTGCGCGCCGGTGATGGCGTGATCCTCGAAGGCAGTGCCGAGGCGGTCGAGCATGGCGAGGAGATCCTGTTGGCCGGGGATCGCTAGTGTGTTCGTAACTGCTCAGCTTACCCCTGTGTGCGCCAACTTTGCGTCGCCTACATGGATGTAGGTGAGGGGCGTAAGCACGATGCGGAAGCTTTGGAAGTGCTCATTTACACTTGTAAACTCGGCTTTGGCTTCCTGCGTCGCTCTACCTCCTCCATCCCTGGAGTCGTCCGCGCTTCCGCCTTGATTTGACGCAAAACGGGGGCAATCTGAGCAGTTACGGGCCTGTGCTTCCAAGTAACTTCCCACCAAACCTGTCGCCTGGCAACCACCGATACCCCCCCTTTGCCCGCCCGAGCATCGCAGGCCCAGTCGGGATCAGCCCGAAGGGGC
>CAZQXF010000021.1:0-15859 GCA_964596975.1 uncultured Thiotrichales bacterium
CGCGGTGACGCCCCCTATGTCCTGACGAACCTGAAAGCTGGCGAAGGCGTCGATGCAATTATTCAGTTTATCGAAGAGGCCGGAATGCTTGATAGGGTAACCTGTTAACCCACTATCTATCACAACGCGCGGGTCCAAACACAGCAATGCAAACCTGACTCCAGAGTATTTGATCCGCAAGCAGGATAAACTGGCTGATGCTGCCGAATCCATCTCCCCCGAGACACAGAAAAAATGCGATTTTTCCTATCCTCTCAGGCTTGATGACTTAGTCATTGTCGTATCTGGCAGCTGACCGGTTACTCCCCTCACACCGGGATATCCACCCTGCCTTCGACTGTTTCCTGCAAGCGATGCAGGCCGCGCTCATAGTCCCGGCCGACCCAGTCATCGAGCATCAAACCAAACCAGCGGTGGATAGGGTTCATGCCAGCGTCTGTTTCGAAGCCCCAGGTGACTTGCGTGCCACCCACAACGGGCGCGAGTTCAAACCATGATGTGGCTTTGTTCTGGCCGCCAAACTCCAGTGCAATATCAACGCGTTTGCCGTCGACGACATGGGTAATTGTCCAGCTACCCGGGCCGGATCGCATGCTCTCCCATTTCATGCCGGCGCCCTCCCCCTGCTCCGGGCCAAACCAGGAGATCATCAGGTCTGGCTCGGATTCCGCCCACGGCGACCAGCGATGAAAGGCTTTTGCGCTATTCACCCAGGGAAAAATCTGAGTGGCAGGGGCATTGATGACGATGCTGCGTTCGACGCGTTGCTGTTGTGGCAATAAGAAGCCGATCACAACCACCAGCAGTGACAACACGACGACGATCTGGGCAAGACGAACCGCTAGTTTCATGACTTGGTTCCTCAGAAGGGGGGAAGCGCGCTCTATTCGACAATCTGCCTGTCGGTGATGCGATCGAGGCGGATCGATTCCTGCTTGCCATCATACGCGACCAGCAGGAATTCCTCGTGGTTTTTGGTTTGCAGATCCAGCGGCAGGACAGTGGCCGAATGGGTCGCGCCCGCGTCATCGTGCCATTTCAACTTGAGTTTCTGCCGATGCATGATGGCGAGCTCATATTCGCTGTGCAGCGCACAAGCGATCGGTTGGTAGTCAGTCATGCGCCATGCTCCCGGCAGCTCTCCATACTATCGTCCGTCTTGTTGATCTTGATCAATTGATTTCCTGGAAAAAACCACTATGTCTTAGTGTATCTCACAAACATCTCCAGGAGGGATATCCCATGAGCAAGAAAAGCAAGCAAGTTCAGAAAGCCGAAGCGAAAAAAGCCATTGCCAAGCCATCGAAAGATCCGGTGGCACAAATAGCCGAGCAGTTTCAGGCATTGGAGAAACGGTTTGATGATTTCATGTCACGTGGCTTTTTGGCGCCATTCGATAGCGACTGGCCCGATACGTCGTTGTTGGCTGGCGATATATCAACACCCCGCGTCGATATTATCGACAAGGGTAAGAAACTGGTTGTCCGCGCCGAGGTTCCCGGCTTCGACAAGGACAGTATCGATGTCAGCGTCACCGACAACAGCATTACACTGAAGGGCGAGATCAAAGACGAGAACAAGCAGGAAGAAGGTGACTTCTACCAGTCGGAGGTTCGGCAGATGTCCTTTTCACGCTCGTTGATGCTGCCAAGCGAGGTGGACAGCTCGAAGGCGAAAGCGAAATTCAAGAATGGCATGCTGGAGATCAAGCTGCCGAAAAGAAAGGCGGAAAAAAAGAAGAAGGTGGATATCGAGTAAACGCTGGCAGGCTATTGTCCTATCGTAATATTTTTAGGATGGGGCAATAGCCCCCTTTCACCAAGGGGCCGGGGAAATTAAAAACACTCGGCCGGGCAGCAAGCCCCCCCTCGATCCCCTTTTACAAAAGCAGGAAGACGTTCTATCTATTCGAAAGTAGCCGACTGAACTTGCAGGCTGGGGCGCTGAATATTCACTCAGCACAATAATCTGCACTCCCGGTTACACGCAGCTTCAACCGCAGCACCACCCTGACACGTTTATCCACCTTGCATTCGACGATATAGCCTATCGCGCCCGGCGTATTGGCAATGAACCGCAGCATGGCTTCCTGCGAGTCGACCACATGCGGTGGTGAAATACCATTGAAGTATTGCTCGCTCCAGAAGCGCGTCATTGCCACTGGATCGCGCCCATAGAGCTTGCGTGAAACGGCGATCCGCAGCGGGTGCTCCGGCGGCAGGTTGACCGGGTGCAGGCGCTGGCCATCGCGGCCGAGCAGATACTGCCGACGGTAGACGCGGGCGAGCTGACGCACGGTGAGCTTGCCTCTAATGCCCTGCCAGCTGCCATCATTCGCCACGATCACGGCAATCCGCTGGGTCGTCGATGCCGCATCCGCCGCAACGACGTGCAGCAAGGCTGATGTCAGCAGTAACAGCATAGCGCGTCGCAACCCCATCAGAACAACACCGCCGCGGAAGCAAACCAGCCATCGGGAGCAAACAATTCATTTTCAGCTCCCCAGCGGCGTTCCAGTTTGAAGACCAGCGGCGCAATCGGTCGCCATGCCAAACCCACATTGGTCAGGTCGATCGGCTGATCGAAAGCCACTTCCGTGTAGCGCTCCTGCCGTAGTACCAACGACCATCGGGCATGCAACGGCACTATCCCTTGCAGGAACACGCCCCATTCCGGGTGTTCGTGCTCTTCGGTATCGAAGCGGTAGATTGCTTCACCACTCCATTCATGGCCGCCACGACGCCAGAGAAAATCCAGCCCGAGCAAGGTTTTTCGGCCTTCATATCCTTCGATGCCGAAATTCACCAATGAACTGCCCAGCTGCCAGTCGCTGTCGACGGCTTTGAGCAACAGGCGGCCACCAACCGCATGTTCGAAAGTGCCAATTTCGACGCCTGGCAGATCACGACCCGCCGGTGAGGGATTGTCGGGTTTCGGGTCGAGATGCGTGCTGTCGTCGATATAGAGCTGATACTCCAATTCGTGGTCGTCGAACAGCCATTCGCCATGCAGCATCGCGCCAGTCAGATGATGGGCGAAACCCGCATCGGTCGTCAGCGGACGCGATACCGTCCAGGTGAGCGGGTCGGCATGCACCTGATTCCAATGACCGATTGGCGTCAGGAACTTGCCCAGCCGGATCTTCAGCTCCGGCGAGTAGAGGTAGTCCAGATAGGTTCGTTCCAGTTCGAATTCAGTTTCATCGGTAGACCATCCTCGGTCCTTTTCCCAAAACACCGCTTCACCGATCTCCAGCTCACTGAAGCCCTGCCAGCGACCGCCGCCATCCCAGATCACAAACAGGCTGAGGTCGCTCACCTCGAACTTGGCAGGCGCCGGGTCCAGCTCTTTGTATTTGCTCGACGCATAGCCACCCAGACGCACGCCGCTGTCACCCAGGGCATAGCCGGATCCCAGCCGATAGCCACCCGTATCGCCCTCGGCCAGGGCTGGCCCGGAAAATGCAACGAGCAGAACATGACAGCACAGCAAGCAGTGCCACCAACGCCAGCCCGGATCAAAAAGAATTGACATCCACGAACCCCAAAATCATGTTGTTATCATGCCTATCGACACCGTCGCATCGCCGCCATCGGAAATCAGCAAATCAAAATTCATGCCATTGCATTTCAAACATCCCAGCCTGCGAATTGGCCACACACTGCTCGCAGCGTTTCTGCTCCTGGTCATCCTGCCCATCGTGCTGGTGACATCGCTGGCCTATGTCAGCGCCAGCGATGCCTTGCGCAATGAAATCATCCATCGGCTACAGCAGGATACCACCGGTTTGATGCAAAGCATCGACCACCTGCTGTTCGAACGCATCGAGAACCTGCGCTCCTGGCGCGCCCTCGACGTGATGCAGGATGCCAGCGTCGGCGATGTCGACAAGCGGCTGGCTCGCTTTCTCTCCAGCCTGGAAACGAGCTACGGCAGCATCTACAGCGAGCTGTTGTTCCGTGACCCGGCAGGGGTAATCATCGCCTCCAGCGACAACAGCCGCATCGGCAAACAGGCCGACATCGACGACGCTGACGCCATCCGCATCGAGACCGACGGGGTCGCAATCGAGCTGCTGCCGGTCCAGCCCTGCCACCCCCAGACCACAGCCCGATGCCTGCCAATTCGCACAGCACTCGACAACCGCTTCACCGGCGAACCACTCGGCCAGCTCATCGCCCTGCTGAGCTGGCGACGAATCGAGAACGAACTGGCGCAGGTCACTGAAACGGAACTCAACGACGCCCACAAACTGTTCGCCGTGCTGACCAATGCCAGCGGGCGGATCATCGGCGCCACCGCCGAAGCACGGGGGATCTGGCCACGCGACGATGCCGGGCAACTGCAACCACTGCCTGAATTCGAGGGCCATCGTGTCACCCTGGCGCTGCCACAGCATGCTGCCGAAGAATATCTCACCGCCGACGTTCAGCAAGAGGCATTGCGCTATTTCCCGCTCACCGGCTGGCGCGTAGTGGTGCTGGAAGCCGAGGACGATGCCCTGGCACCGGTTTACCGTCTCACCCGTCTGTTGCTCTCGGTGGCACTGGCGACCACCATCATCGCCATACTCATGGCCAGTTGGCTCGGCAACCACATTGCCCAGCCGATCATTCAGCTGGCCCGGTTCTCGCGTCACTACGACGATCGGCAGGCACCACAGCCACCCCCCTTGCACGGGGTCACGGAAGTGCGCGAGCTGCATCATTCGTTGCTGGAAATGATCCGGCGCCTGGCACTGTCGCGGCGACAGCTGGTGCAAGCCAGCAAACTGGCTGCCGTTGGCGAGATGGCTGCCACGCTGGCCCATGAAGTGCGCACACCGCTTGGCATCCTGTCATCATCGGCACAGTTGTTGCTCACGGATCAGAACCTTTCCGAGGAAAGCCGTGAAATGGCCGGATTCATCATCAGCGAAAGCGCACGCCTGAACCGGCTGATTACACTACTGCTGGAGTCAGGCCGGCCACGCGAACCGATGTTACACTCGCTGGAGGTACTGGAACCGCTGCGCCACAGCCTGTCACTGCTGACACCAAAGGCGAACAAGCAGGGCGTCACCCTCGATCCCCGGCTGCCCGACCGGCTGCCGCATATCCGTGGTGACGCGGAACAGCTCGAACAGGTGTTTCTCAACCTGTTGCTGAATGCGATACAGGCCATGCCCGGCGGCGGCACGATCAGGCTGCTGGCTCGCGCCGCAGGCGATAGCGTGATCGTCGAGATCGCCGATAGCGGCCCTGGTGTGCCGGAAGCCGACCGGCAACGCATATTCGAACCCTTCGTCAGTGGCCGCGACAGCGGCTTTGGCCTGGGCCTGAGTATCGTGCAGCAAATCGTGCATCAGCACGGCGGCAGCATCGAGGTGGCGCGAAGCCCGCTGGGCGGCGCCCTGTTCCGGCTGCGTTTCCCGAACCCCCGGCTGAACAAAAAGAGGTAATAACGTAACCATGCCCCCTGCAAAGAAGCACATTCTCGTCGTCGATGACGAACATGCGATGCAACGCATTCTGGAAATTCTGCTGGGCAAGCTCGGCTATGCCGTCAGCTGCGCCGACAACGGCAAACAGGCGCTGGAGATGGCCCGCAAAACCAGCTTCGACCTGGTATTGACCGATCTGCGCATGCCGGAGATGACAGGCCTGGAGTTGCTGGAGAATCTGCGTGCCGAAGGCCAGGAAATGCCCGTCATCATCATCACCGCCTACGGCACCATCGCCACGGCGGTCGATGCCATGAAATACGGTGCCTGTGACTACATCATTCGCCCGTTCGAGAACGAAACCCTGAAAATGGCGGTCGAGCGGGCCTTGTATTTCAGCCACATCCAGCGGGAAAACCTGTTCCTGCGCCAGCAACTCGATGCCGGCTGGCACGACTTCATCGGCGAAAGCGAGGCCATGCATGCCATCTACGACGCCATCGAGCGAGTCGGCCCCACCGATGCCAGCGTCTTGATCAGCGGCGAAACCGGTACCGGCAAGGAGCTGGCAGCCCGGGCAATCCACAATACATCGAAGCGCGAAGGGCTGTTCGTGCCGATCAACTGCGCCGCCATCCCCGCCGATATTCTGGAAAGCGAGCTGTTTGGCCATGTGCGCGGCGCCTTCACCGGCGCACAGAAAGACCGCGCCGGCAAGTTCGAGCTGGCTGCTGGCGGCACGCTGTTCCTGGACGAGATCACCGAAATGCCGGTCGAGCTGCAAACGAGGCTGCTACGTGTACTGCAGGAACGCAGCATCGAGCGCCTGGGCAGCAACCAGCCCATCGAAATCGATTTCCGTCTGGTGGCGGCAACCAATCGCGACCCGCTCGAAGCCATTGCCGAAGGTCGGCTGCGCCAGGACCTCTACTATCGACTCAACGTCCTCACCATCGCACTGCCACCACTGCGCGAACGTGGCGATGACGTGGTGCTGCTGGCGCGTCATTTCCTGCAAAGCAAGGCGGCCAACCTGGGCAAGCGCTGCCCAGCACTGTCAACACAGGCGGAGCAGTTGCTGCGCCAGTATCACTGGCCCGGTAATGTGCGCGAACTGGAAAACCTGATGGAGCGGACGCTGATCCTGTGCCGCGGCGACACCATTGGGCCGGAAGATTTATCTCCCGTCCTGGATACGACAACAACCGCCAGCACCAGCGCGACATCCCGCTCTGAGCCGCTAGCGGAAGCCGACTTCCCCGAGTCACTGGCGTTGCAGACCATGGTCGAAGCCTACGAATACCGACTGATTCAGGAGGCGCTGCGGCGCACCGACAACAACAAAACCCAAGCCGCCAAGCTGCTCAAGATCAGCGAACGCAGCTTCTGGTACAAGCTGAAAAAGTATTCGAGCGAGGAATGAAGCACCTCACTCCGCCCAAATTCGCGCAACATTTCTCTTACATTCTTTGCAGGACTCGCACCATTTGCAGGACAGAATCCCCTTTCAGTAGAGGCCGCCGCCAAAGCCCTGCACAGTCGTATCCATGGAGCGGCGCATGCAACACGGCAGGCATTGCGTTCTAGCCAGA
The DNA here is from genome assembly GCA_964596975.1 of uncultured Thiotrichales bacterium. Taxonomy (GTDB): domain Bacteria; phylum Pseudomonadota; class Gammaproteobacteria; order UWMA-0217; family UWMA-0217; genus JALSHZ01. The sequence goes on from CAZQXF010000021.1 coordinate 7,015, forward strand.
AATCCGCACGACCGTCATGCACTGGAACGCTTCTTGCGTTACCCGGTATTGAAGGCTCCCGTCATCACCCAAATCAATCACGGGGAAGCACCTTGACAGGGAAAGGCGCGGGGAGCAGAAATCAAACCGGAGACGACAAATGATGATCCTGAGCAAATTCCATGAACCGAAACGACCACTCTTGCTGCTCAGTCTGGTGGCGCTGCTGGCGATTACGGGCTGCCAGAGCGGGGCTGACACGAATACCACCAACAGCGATGGCAACAGTGCCACCGAAGGCGTCGATAGCGACAAGAACAAAGACAAGGATAAAGACAAAGACGAGGATGAGGACAAGAAAGACGAAGGAGGCAGCAGCTCAGGCGGCTCGGGCTCCGGTGGTTCTCCTGTCACATCCTCCGATTACCGGGTGCTGGCAGCCAACGATCTGGGCATGCACTGTGCCGACAAGGACTACCAGATTTTCAGCATTCTGCCGCCGTTCAACGTGGTTCACGCCCAGGTGGTCAAAACCGGCAAGGAGCCTGACATTCTGGACGACCGTACGGTCGAGGTAACCTATCACGCCGTCGCCAATCCGAACGATCCAGTAGGCCCCGGGTCGATCAATACCACCAGCGGCAATACAGCATCGGTATTCAAGACCAACTTCTGGGAACGCCTCAATGGCGGCACCATCGGTGGCGCAGGTTACAGCCCGCTCTATCCCAATGGCGTACTCGCAGGCGTGGAGCCAATCCCGGTGAATCTGGGGCTACCGGCACCCGATTCCGCCCAGCTACCCGCCCTGGCCGCCACCCAGCAAGCCATGCCTGGCGCCGGCAACCAGCCACAGCTTTTCGAGCGTTTCGACCGTGACGTACAGTTCTTTGCCAAATTCCCCTTTGGCTCGCTGCTGCAAGGCGTGGACTGGTTTGCGGCGGATGCCATCCCGATGCTTCCCGTCGATGACAAGGGGCGTGAGAACGCCTATCCACTGATGCGCATCTCGGCGCGTGACAAGCAGAGCAAGAAAGTGCTCGCCACCACGGATGTGGTACTCCCTGTCGCCTCCGAGGCAGACTGCCAGAACTGTCACGCCGATCCGGATGACTACGGCAATGGCCTGGGCAGCACCTTCGCCAGCGTCCAGTTCGCAGTAGTCAAAGAAGTCAACGCACCGGGCCCCGAGAAACTGCTCAACGCAGCCAAGATCAATATCCTGCGTCTGCACGATGCCAAGCATGGTGCCAAATACACCAGCAGCGTCGATGGCAAGCCAGCGGTGTGCGATGCCGCCACCAACCCCAATGATCCCAACTGCCTCGCCAACCAGACGCCGGTACAGTGCTCGCAGTGCCACTACTCACCAGCACTGGATCTGGCCCAGGTCGGCCCCATCGATGAACCAGCACAAGGCAAGAAGGGCCGCCAGCAAACCCGTCACGTCAGCATGTCACGGGCCATGCACTTCACCCATGGCAACTTCAAGGATGGCAGCAACAAACCCGTCTTCCCACTGATGCCAACGGCCGATGATCCAAAACGCGCTGGCGTTCCCAAAGTCAACGACTTCGAAATCGGCATACTCGAAGACACTTGTTATCAATGCCATCCCGGCAAGCGCACCCAGTGTCTGCGCGGCGCGATGTTTACAGGCGGCGTCGTCTGTCAGGACTGCCACGGCAACATGACCCAGGTGGGCGATGACTTCAGCGGCGGACTGCCGAGTGGTAAAGGTCTCGATCTGGCCAAGCGCGTGCCCTGGGCAAGCGAACCCAAGTGCCAGTCCTGCCACACCGGCGATGCATTGACCCCCAACCATCCCGTTGGTGCTATCGTTGCTAATGACGGACTGCGGCTGCTACAGGCATGGTCGAAGGGTGATGCGACGGCACAGCCATTGACCTCGCCCGGCTCACGTTTTGCCGAGAACAACAGTCTCTACCGTCTTAGCGGTAACAAGGATGGCAAGGACAAGGGACACAATGGCGTCATGTGTGAAGGCTGTCATGGCAGTACCCATGCAATCTGGCCAAACGCCAATCCGCTGGCCAACGACAATGTGGCGGCCAGTCAGCTCCAGGGGCATGTCGGCGCTATCGTAGAATGCGATACCTGTCATACCCCGGGTTCTCTTGGCGTGACACTAGACGGTCCACATGGCATGCACCCTGTAGGTGGCACGAAGTTCGCCGATGGTGGTCACGAAGACCTGGCCGAGAAGAACGGCAATGCCTGCCGCTCTTGCCACGGCCGCAACGGGGAGGGTACGGTACTGTCCAAAGTCGCAGCCGACCGCAGCTTCGTGATAGAAGAGTGTGAAAATGGAACACTCTGCCCTGGTGGCGAGAGGAAAAACTTCACCGTTACCTTGAGCAAAGGCACGAAAGTAACTTGTAATATGTGCCACAAGAACAAACTGTAAACGAACTGCCACGGAAAGACTGGGCTGCCATCTTCCGATGGCAGCCTTTTTTATGTTGAACACAAAATCGATGAAAGCAATATCCTTATCCCCCATTACACTCATTCTATTGGTTGCCGCATTTATTGCCTCAGCCGACAATACCGCCTTCTGGGCCGCGCTCAGTGGACGACTCGACCTGCTGACACCGCAAGGCTTCGGCTTCGCCCTGACTTTTTTCTCGCTGATCGCCGGATTGCTGATACTGACTTTTCTGGCGATCGGCCAGCGCTACCTGCTGAAACCACTACTCATCCTGTTCATTCTGGTTTCTGCCGTGGTCTCCTATTTCAACGGCATTGGCGTGGTCATCGACGACAGCATGCTGCGCAATGTGCTGGAAACCATCAAAGACCACAACACCAACGAGGCAACAGAACTGTTGTCGCGCTCGCTACTGCTTCATCTACTGATCTACGGGCTGCTGCCATCGCTGTTCGTGGCCATGGTACGTATTCGCTACCGTCCGCCCGTACCGGAATTGCTGACACGAATCGCCACCAGCGCAGCCGTCGTTGTCGTGATTGCCGCACTGGTGATGTTGAACTTCAAATACCTGACCTATTTCTCTCGCGAGAACCGCGACTTGCGCATGACAATCACACCATTCTTTCCGATGACAGCCATCGCGAAAATGGTTCGCAAAAGCCACGCCTTCGACAATGAACCCTTTAAGGTTATCGGGCGCGACGCTCACGCAAACCACAATGGCAAACCACGCCTGGGTATCATGGTGGTTGGCGAAACTGCACGCGCTGACCATTTCTCGTTAAATGGTTACCCCCGCCAAACCAACCCGGAACTGGAAAATACCCCGAACGTCCTCAGCTTCAAGGATGCCTGGTCCTGCGGCACATCCACGGCCTATTCCGTCCCTTGCATGTTTTCGTTCCTCGACCGCGACAGCTACTCACCGGGCAAGGCAGCAAAACAGTCCAACGTGCTGGACGTACTGCAACACGCTGGGGTCAGCGTGACATGGATCGATAACAATTCCAGTTGCAAGGGTGTTTGCGAACGCATCGACTCACTCAACCTTCACCATGACTTCGACCCCAATTCACCCTATTTCAGCCATGGCGAATATCTCGATGAAATTCTGCTGGCGGATCTGGACAATAAAATCGACGCATCGAAGGGCGACAAACTGTTCGTGTTTCATGTCATGGGAAGTCACGGCCCCGCCTACTATCGTCGTTATCCCGACCATTCGGCACGATTCAAACCGGCCTGCGAATCGAACTCGCCCCACGAATGCGATAACGCCACTGTTATTAACAGTTACGACAATACCATCGTCTATACCGACCACGTGCTGAAAAAAATCATCGACTTTCTGCAGCGACACTCGGACAAATTCGATACCTTCATGCTCTATGCATCCGACCACGGCGAATCGCTGGGCGAAAACGGTGTTTACCTGCACGGGCTACCCTACCTACTGGCGCCAGAGGCACAAAAACACGTTCCCATTATCTCCTGGCTGTCTGATGGTATTCGCCATAGCAAACACCTGGACAGCAAGGCACTGCAACACTGCGCCAACCGGAAAGTATCCCACGACAACCTCGTACATACGCTACTCGACCTGTTCACTGTCGACACTACACTCGCAAACAAAAAAATGTCACTGATCTCAGGGAGCTGCGGTTAGCCCGCATTACTCACCGGATTGACTGATGGTCGATAGATGGGAAATGGACACTCTGCGGCCTATCAAGACCTGACCCTGGCAGGGTTCGGTCAGCTTCCCCCTTTCGCAAAGGGGGATTGAGGGGGATTTTCAGGAGCTTGCTGCGAATGCATGCCCTCTCACCTCCCTGTGCGAAAGGGGAAATTGCCTAGCCCGCATTTCTCTAAGCGCCGACACTTGAGTAAAAACGCATCATTTCGCTGCAGCAAGTGCCTGTTCGATATCAGCGATAATATCGTCGATGTTTTCTATGCCTATCGACAGGCGGACGAGGTCTGCGGTGACGCCGGCACTTTTGAGTTCTTCTTCATTCAGTTGGCGGTGGGTGGTGGTGGCGGGATGGCAGGCGAGCGATTTTGCATCGCCGATATTGACGAGCCGCACGATGAGGTTGAGCGCGTCGATGAATTTCGCGCCAGCTTCGCGTCCGCCCTTGATGCCGAAGGTAAGAATCGACGATGCCTTGCCGCCCATGTATTTTTCCACGAGCGCGTGATCGGGGTGCTCGTCCAGACCGGCATAATTGACCCAGCTGACCTGGTCGTGATCACGCAGGTATTGGGCTACCGCAAGGGCGTTGTCGCAGTGGCGATCCATTCGTACTGGCAGGGTTTCGATGCCCTGCAAAATCAAAAAACTGTTGAAGGGTGAGATCGCCGCGCCCATGTTGCGCAATGGCACGACTCTCGCCCGGGCGATATAGGCGGCTTCGCCCAGTGCTTCGGTGTAAATAACCCCATGATAGGAAACATCGGGTTCATTCAGCATCGGGAAACGCTCGGCGTGTTCCGCCCAGGGGAATTTACCGGAATCGACGATAATGCCACCGATCGAGGTACCATGGCCGCCCATGTATTTGGTCAAGGCATGCACGACAATATCCGCATTGTGCTCGAACGGGCGACATAAATAAGGCGTAGGGACGGTGTTGTCGACGATCAGCGGAACGCCGTGGGCATGAGCCATTTCGCCGATGGCGCCAAAATCGACGACATTCCCCGCCGGGTTGCCAATGGATTCACAGAATACCGCGCGTGTCTGGTCATCGATCAACGCCGCCATGCCATCGATATCCGCGGCATCAGCAAATTTCACGGTGATGCCGAGCCGCGGCAACGTGTGCGCGAACAGGTTGTAGGTACCGCCGTAAAGCTGAGTGGTCGCGATAATATTGTCACCCACCTGCGCAATGGAAAAAATTGCGTTGGTGATCGCTGACATGCCGGATGCCAACGCCAATCCGCCCACACCACCTTCCATCGCCGCGACGCGCTTTTCGAGCACGTCGGAGGTGGGGTTCATGATTCGGGTGTAGATGTTGCCCTCAACCTTCAGGTCGAACAGATCGGCGCCATGCTGGGTGCTGTCGAAGGCGTAGGAGGTGGTCTGGTAGATGGGGACGGCGACGGCCTTGGTGGTGGGATCTGGCTCGTAGCCGCCATGTACGGCGATGGTTTCGATTTTCATTGGGTTCCCCTGTGGTGGTTGTTCATTTTTCCACTACATCCCGGGACGGAACGCGGCGGATATCAGGAACCGTTTCTTCTACGCTGGGCGAGGGAAGCTGTCAACAAGCTGTGATGCAGCTCACAGTACCACCCGGAAACCAACAATCACCAATCCAGCCAGTGCCAGCCCGGGCAACGATGGGCAGGCGGCCGCATCGATACAGCCAAACCGCTTCATTCCGCCAATGATGATGGCCAGCGTGATGAGTAGCGCCGCCGCACTGATGGTTGGCCCTGCATTGGCTTGCAGCAATGTCATTTCGTTCATCTCTCCCCCTACCTGTTGTTATGTGTTGCCCTTGCCTTTGCACAATACGACGACCGCGCCACAAGCGTGCGTTAACGGCCTCACGAACAGGCTGTCGCCAGCGGGATTCGACGGCACGAAACGAACGATGAGCGGTAATGCCGTGCGCTGATCCGAGCGCAGCGTCGCTGTAAAGACTCCGGTACACTATGCCGCCATGAAGGAAACCGCAGCACTGGAAGCCGCCGATATCTGCCACCGCTATCACGATGAAGCGGTGCTCGACAATGTCTGCCTACAGCTCAGAAAGGGGCAGATACTCGGCCTGCTGGGTCCGAATGGCGCAGGCAAGTCAACGCTGCTGCATGTTCTGGCAGGTGTGCTGAGCCCGGTTTCCGGCCATGTCAGCATCGATGGTCTGGCGCTCAGAGACGCCCCCGAGCTGCTTCGTCGCATCGGCTATTTGCCCGCGAACCCGCCGCTCTATGACGACCTGACACCACTGGAGCAACTGCGATTTGCGGCAAAACTGCAACGACTGCCCGCTACTGAAATCAGTGCCCGCATCGATGCCGTGCTGCAAGACTGCTTGCTCGAAGCGGTCAGCAAGCGACGGATCGGACGCTTGTCGACCGGCTATCGCCAGCGGGTCGGCCTGGCACAGGCACTGCTCCATCGGCCCGATATTCTATTGCTCGACGAGCCGAGTAACGGTCTCGACCCATTACAAAGCGCTGCGTTTCACAGCCTGTTGCACTCACTGCAAGCATCGACTGCCATTTTGTTTTCTTCACACAACCTCGGCGAGATAAAAACGCTGTGCAGTGATGTCGTCATCCTGCACCAGGGGCGACAGGTGTTTGCAGCCGCAATGGGACAAATCGAAGAACCACTGGAACAGCTCTTTACCCGCCTGATCTATGCCTGAAACCATCGCCATCGCCCGACTGGAATTCATGCGCTGGCTGCGCCGACCATCGCTGTGGCTGCTGCTGGCCGGCATCAGCTTTGTACTCGCCTTTCTGTTTCTGCGGTTGGTCGAAAGTTTCCAGGCAATCCGCGCCGCCAACCTGGCGGGCATGGTGAATCTCAGCGTGACGCAGGCCATCGTGCCAGCCTTTTTCCAGCAAGGGGCCATCACGCTGTTGCTGCTGACACCATTGCTCACGATGCGCAGCATTGCCGGAGAAAAACACGATCACAGCTGGACGCTGCTACAGGTTTCCGGGTTGCGGCCAGTGCAGATTGTGCTTGGTAAAATGCTCGGCATTGGCCTGCTGCTGACGCTGCTGGTACTGCTGCTGACGGCGATGCCAGTGACGCTCTTGGCCGGCAGCGCACTGGATGGCGGCCATATTTTCAGTGCGGCCCTGGGTGTCTGGCTGATGGTCATCAGCTTTGCGGCTGCGGGCATTTTCTGCTCCGCCATTGCTAAAGAGCCAATCAGCGCCGCAATGCTGCATTATGGCCTGCTGTTGCTGTTGGTGCTTTTTCATTTCACCAGCTACATGCCCGGCATTTTCGCCCCCAGCCTGTACCAGTTATCACCGTTCAGCCATCTCAGCGCCTTTGTCGAAGCACGCTTCAGCAGCGTCCACCTGGCGTGGTTCCTGCTTTTCAGCGCGCTGTTTCTGTGGCTGGCAATACGCCAGATAAAACATCAGCAAATACCCGCACGAACCCGGCGCGCACGTTTGCTACAGCTGTCTGGCCTGCTGGCGGGGTTTGCCGCACTCATCGCTGTTGCTATCGTCATCGCACAGTTTCCGCTATCCATCGACCTGTCACGCCAGCGCATCAACAGCCCGCCGCCCGCGGTCGAGAAATTGCTGAACAAGCTTGAAACACCGCTACACATCAGTGCAGTCGTTGCCGACTCCCCAGCGTTGCGGCGAAAAATTGAAAAGGCGCTGGCGCCCTATCTGGCAAGCTCACAGAAAATATCGCTCGACTTTTTCACCCCGGAGCAGCGCGCATTGCAAAACAATACGCCACTGAATCAGGAAGGACGCCTCGAATTCAGCTACGGCGCACGCAGCGAAACAATCAAGACGCTGGGTGAAGCCGATATCCTCCGCGCAATCCAGCGGCTGATCGAAGGCAAGGAGCAGTGGATCGTATTTCTCGAAGGGCACGACGAAAAATCGCTCTACACATCATCGAATAACGGCTACACGACACTGAACCGCCTGTTGCAGCAACAGGGCTACCACACCCAGGCAATCAACCTGCTGAAGCTGCCAGCCATTCCCGACAATACCAACGTACTCGTACTCGCCGCGCCCGCGGATGCCTTGCTGCCCGGCGAATTGAGCGCCATTGGTGACCATCTGCAACGCGGCGGTAATCTTCTGGTACTGCGCGATCCGGTGAGCAATCGCAGCATCGACACCCTGCTACGGGACATTGGCATCTCGGTACTGCCCGGGACAGTCATTGACGCCAATGACCGGCTGAGAAAGCTGCTCGCGATCCGCCACCCGGCCATTGTGCCAGTGACGGATTTTGGCCCCCATGCAATCACAGCGGGATTACCAGGAAAAATGCTGCTGCCAATCGCCAGCGCCTTGCAAGTCGATGACGACTCGGCATGGACGCACCACAGCCTGTTGCGCTCCAACGCGGATAGCTGGAATGAAATATCGGATCTCAAAGGCCATGTCCGCTTTGATAGCGACAGCGGCGAAACCGCTGGCCCGCTAACACTGGGATTTGCAGCGCAACGCCAGCGCGACAACGCGGAACAACGGGCAGTGGCCATCGGTGACAGCGATTTTCTCAGCAACGAGTATATTGGTTTTGGTGACAACGCCCGCTTCGCGCTGCAACTGTTCAGCTGGTTGACCGATCCCAGCCCAACTACCAGCGATCAGCAAGCGTCAGTCGATGACAAAACCCTCACACTCAGCGACAACACCCTGCTGATATTGGCAACCCCCCTACGCCGGGTC